>CAYMST010000058.1:8699-21829 GCA_964393115.1 uncultured Roseivirgaceae bacterium
GTTAGTGGCTTATTGGATGGTACGTTGACATTAAATCTTAATTTGACTGATACCTCGGGGAATGTGGGTTCTGTAGTAAATGCAGAAGTAGAAAAAGATGCGAGTGCTCCAAGCGGTTATAGTGTATCTATTGATCAAATAGAGATCAGTAGTTTAAATTCTAATGCCCTCAGTTTCACGCTTAGCGGTGGAGAAGTATCGGCTAATTATTCATATAGCCTTGGTGATGGGACAAGTACGTTGAATGGTAGTGGTACCTTAAGTTCGGCTACCGAAACCGTTAGTGGCATAGATGTTAGTGGGTTGTCAGATGGTACCTTGACATTGAGCTTAAGTCTGACCGATACAGTGGGGAATGTTGGCTCGGTTGTCAATGATGCTGTGGATAAGGATGTAGTTGCTCCAAGCGGTTATAGTGTATCGATAGATCAACCGGATATCAACGGCGCGAACGAGACTTCACTGAGCTTTGAAATTAGCGGTGGTGAGGTATCGGCTGGTTATTCATATAGTATCAGCGATGGCACGAGCACATTGAATGGCAGTGGTACATTGGCTTCAGCTACCGAGACGGTTAGTGGTATTGACGTCAGTGGTTTATTGGATGGCACCTTGACACTGAGTCTGAGTCTTACAGATGCTTTTGGAAATGCGGGTTCTGTGGTAAATGCAGAGGTAGATAAAGATGCGAGTGCTCCAACGGGTTATAGTGTATCTATTGATCAAGTAGAGATCAGTAGTTTAAATTCTAGTGCCCTTAGTTTCACGCTTAGCGGTGGGGAGATATCAGCAGATTATTCATATAGCATTGGTGATGGCACGAGCACACTGAATGGCAGTGGTACCTTAAGTTCAGCTACCGAAACGATCAGCGGTATTGATGTTAGTGGCTTATTGGATGGTACGTTGACATTAAATCTTAATTTGACTGATACCTTGGGTAACGTCGGATCGTTTGTTAACGATGTTGTGGACAAGGATGTTATTGCGCCTACAGGTTACGCTGCATCTATTGATCAAGTGGAAATCAATACTTCCAACTCCGGTGCTCTTAGTTTTACGCTTAGCGGTGGCGAAGTATCAGCAGATTATTCATATAACATAAGCGATGGCACGACTGCGGTAAATGGCAATGGTACATTAAGTTCGACTACAGAAACTGTTAGTGGTATTGATGTGAGCACGTTGTCTGATGGTACTTTGACATTAAGTGTTAGTCTATCAGACCCTTTCGGAAACACAGGATCCAATGTTAACGCATTTGTTGACAAGGATGCTAATATACCAACTGGATATAGCGTGGCGATTGACCAGGTGGAGATCAACACTTCTAACTCCGCTGCCTTAAGCTTTACCATAAACGACGGTGAGATATCAGCAGATTATGCTTATAGTATCGGTGATGGAACGAGTACAATTAATGGAAATGGGACGTTAGGTTCAGCTATAGAAACTGTTAGTGGTATTGATGTTAGTAGTTTATTGGATGGAGTACTTACGTTAAGCTTAAGTTTGACAGATACTTCGGGAAATACTGGTGCCATCGTAAATGCAGTGGTCGATAAAGATGCTAGTGCTCCATCTGGTTATAGTGTATCTATTGATCAAGCGGTTATAAATATCACAAATGAAACTACATTGAGCTTTACCATAAATAGCGGTGAGATAACGGCCGATTACACTTATAGCATTGGTGATGGAACAAATGCGATTAATGGAAATGGAACATTAAGTACTGCGAACCAAACAGTTAATAACGTTGACGTTAGTAGTTTAGATGACGGTACGCTGACGCTGAATTTAAGTTTGACGGATAGCTCCGATAATGTTGGCGCAACGGTTAGCTCTTCAGTCGATAAGGACGTTACTGCTCCTTCAGGTTATAGTGTAACCATTGATCAGACATCTATAAATGGTGCAAATGAAGATGAAGCTAGTTTTGTGATTACGAATGGAGAGATAGGGGCATCTTTCAATTATTCATTGAGCGACGGGACTAGTATAGTGGATGGCAATGGCACTATTAGCTCTGGCAATCAATCCATTTCGAGTATAGATGTTAGCGGCTTGAATGATGGTACGCTAACACTGAGCCTAACTCTAACAGATACGGCCGGGAATATTGGTGCTGCGGTAGATGATGATGTTATTAAAGACTCCAATGTTCCATCGGGATATACGGTAGATATTAATCAATTGAACATCAACAGTTCTAACGTTGGCGGTTTAAGTTTTGTGATAGGTACAGGTGAAATCGGCGCAACATTTGCATACTCAATAACGGATGGAACTTCGAGCTTAAATGGTACAGGTACCATCAATTCTTCAAGTGAGCCAGTTTCTGATATAGATGTAAGCAGTCTATCAGATGGCAATTTAGTACTTGATCTAATCCTAACTGATGCATCCGGTAATTCGGGATTGAGCGTGAGGGATAGTGTATTCAAGGATGTTGCGGTGCCTACAGGCTATAGTGTGTCTATCGTTCAGTCCCAAATAAATAGTGCAACGGCCAATAGCTTAGAATTTGAAATTAGTGATGGAGAGGCCCAAGGAAGTTATACCTATACGATAAGTAATGGTGATTCTAATATTCAAGGTTCTGGAATCATGTCTACGGCGAGTGAATCTGTGGAGGGTATCGATGTTAGCAGTCTACCAGATGGTACACTAACGCTGTCCTTTGGATTGAGTGATAGTTTAGGAAATAATGGAGTGTTGGTATCAACTGTAGTGGATAAAGATGCTACTGCACCTGTAGTGGTGGTGGATGATTTGGTAACAACGCTAACAAACCCTGATATAACTGGTACAGTAGATGACAATAGTGCTACGGTTACAGTAATTATTGGCTCGAATACACAAAGTCCAGATCTTACTAACGGGACTTTCACCATATTCGGTGGTGACCTGAGTGAGTTCCCTGATGGGTTCAACGAAATAATAGTTCAAGCTGCTGATGACTTTGGTAATGTAGGTCGCGACACTGCTATCTTTTTCGTGGATGCAACCGCTCCAGAGCTGACTGTGGATCCTGTTATTACGAACCAGCCTACTATAGACATTATAGGTGACGTAGATGATATCAACGCCAGTCTATCGCTTCAACTGAATTTCTTGACATATACACCTACCAATAACCAAGATGGAACTTGGTCCCTATTAGCGGATGCTCAAGTAGGGTTACCGGCTCCAGGAACATATGAATTTACAGTAACTGCTGTGGATACCTTAGGAAACACGAGCACACTTCGGGACTCGGTGTTATTTGTACAAACAGCTGTTACCCGTATACCAACTACCTTTACCAGCTTTAGTTTTATAGCCGAATGGGATCCAGTTACCGGTGCACAGAGCTATGTTTTTGAACTGTCCGATAACAAGGATTTTATTGGTACAAACCTGAGGGATGCTGTGTCCAATACGAATACTTTTGAAGTTACAGATCTTTACCCTGGTAAAACTTATTTCTATCGTGTAAGGGTAAATGAGGCTGACTCGGAGTTTTCAAATGTTACAGGTTTCGCTTTACCGAGATTTGCGGCGCTTGATAGAGATTCGTCTTACCTAGTGTTATTATATGCGCAATTGGATGGTCCTAATTGGACGCAACCAACGAATTGGTTGTCCAGTGAGGTTCGCTTCTGGCAAGGTGTTACATATGACGAAGGAAGAATAGTTGGCCTGGATCTTAACGGACAGGGACTGAAGGGTGTCCTACCGCAAATAAATGGAGACAGTATGTCAGCTGCAACCTCTTTTAATTTGAGCAATAACGAATTAACAGATGTTTCTAGCCTGAATACTTTGTCGTCAGAGGCGACATTCGATGTTTCAAATAATTTCTTGGATTTCTTGGATTTTGAAGGGTTCAATCAAATTAATCGTTATACCAAAATACCGCAAAAACCAACGCTTGGCGAAGTTGTTGTCCTACAGAGTGAAGGAGAAGATATCACGATGACAAGAGTGATGCCGGGTACTGGCAACGCCTATCAATGGTTTAAAGACGAGAGCGAATTGGATGGTGAGACGAGCACCGAATTTAGTTTATCGTCGGCATTATTTGAGGATGAGGGTAATTACTTTGTAGAGGTAACGAACCCTAGTTTTCCAGGAGACACGCTCCAGAGTGACCCATACGTTATTAAGATATCGTCATTAGAAAGGGATGAACTCGTACTTCGTCAAATTTTTAATGCTTTAGATGGTGATAATTGGACGATAAATGCAAATTGGAATTCTAACGAGGATTTAGGGAATTGGTTTGGCGTCACCGTTGAGGGTAATAGGGTTACCGAAATCAGACTACCAAATAATGGGTTAAGCGGAGATGCGCCGGCAGACATAAATACAATGACTGGCGTACGATTGATTAACTTATCAAGCAACGCTATCACGTCGATCCCTGATTTTTCTAATATGACTAATATTGAAACAGTAGATGTATCCAATAACATATTGGACTTCGGTCATTTAGAGCCCAACGTAGACATCGCTAACTTCAGTTATGAAACGCAAGGTGAATTTGGGTTAGCAAGGTTCGATACGATTAAGGTTGGAGAAAACTATACTTGGTCGATTGATATGGGTGGAGAAAACAACAGTTACAGTTGGAGTTTTAAGGATGTAACCATTTCTGACAGTGATTCTTCTGCTTATTTGATAGAAGATATGGATTTCTTCAAAATGGGAGACTACAATGTTGAAGTAACGAATTCACTATTGCCTGGACTTACGTTAGAGTCTAAGAACTTTAACCTATTTGCCTATGGAGATATCAGTGGAGTTGTTTCTGATACAACAGGCACTTTCAACGGAGGTACGATTAGTTTATTTAGAATAACGGATAAAGGAGGATATGATACCATTAAGTTCAATTCTCCATTCACCGACTCGGTGTATTTGGTAGAAAATGTACTTTTAGATGATTATGTGCTTTATGTTCAGGGAGATACATCTGAGCATATGCCAACTTACTATTCGGACCCAAGCCGAAATGCGTTCTTTAACAATGCCGCGATTACCTATTCTGAGGGAGATACGATACGTTTAAGAAGGGATACTGCTGGTTTCGCTGTTAAAATGAGGCCGGTACCTAGACCTGAATTGAAAGCTGAGGATGATGGTGCAATCGAGGGTCAGGTAGAACTAGAAACAGGCGAGGATGGAACAAGTGCTTCACGTATTCTTGCTCGGAGAAGAGTGAGATTAGCCGGTGTTTCTTTGTATAGACCAAACTCGGAGCTTAGACAGTTTGGTTTCTTTGATAACTGGTCTTTATTCGCCTATACACAAACTGATGAAAACGGTAATTTCAGCTTTGAAAACTTGCCAGATGGTCAGTTCAGAATCCTTATTGAGTATCCAGGTATTCCAATGGATACCAGTAGCTCAATTAATTTTGAGCTAGGTGAAGACACACCGGCTGGTAAGCAAGACGAGAATAGAATTAACCTAACAGCTGTAGTAGCAGAAGAAGGTATTAGCGTAGTAGTTAATCAGGAGACTTGGGTATATCGTAAGTATTTTGTGGAGGCAGAAGTATTCCCAATTCCAGCTGAGGATAGGTTGTTCTTTAAGTATAGGGAGTTAAGGCGAGATAATTTACAACTTGAAATTATGGATGTTTCTGGTAGAACTTTACTCACAGAACCGTTGCAAAAGGGATTCGATAGGACCTATGAGATTAACTTAGGCAGTTTAGCCGGTGGCGTCTATATGATGAACATAAAGGATAAGTTTAATGGAGATTTAGTTGGCGTTTATAGGGTGATTAAGGCCAAATAAGCTTTGAGCACTGACATAAGCATGATGTACAGTCAGTCAATTCATAGCGGATATAAATTCTGGTAATAAGTTTTTAAACCAACTCTTTTACTTAATTATTTTAAAGAGAGTAACATGTAGTCTTTTTTGAGCCGACTACATGTTACTTGAAATACATTTGTCCAACCTTAGAAGCTGCGAATGTCATTTCAGCGCTATACGTCCAATGAATTGCTGTGCATTTATGTCATCGACTTATCTTCAATCCCTTAGTTCAATAGCGTGTAGCCAGAATAAGTGAATATCTGCTAATGTTGACGTGTTTTCCTTTCCTGAGAAAATATGCAACTATAGCCTTTATGGGGCTACGTTTTATCTGACGATAAGGACTGGATACCATAAATTGATGAAAACCATGTTTCTTTTCTGCAATGCGGATGGGTTTAAATGAGCAGCAGCTTAATCCTAAGAGAAACAGTGTCCTGAGTGATTCAGAGCAGAGGGTTTTGGATCAGAAATAGCAATCTGAAATTATGTCTTATTGAATACATCAAGGTAATTTGAGGTGTAGAGAAAAAAGGCCTTATAGCTAGTGCTACAAGACCTTTTCGAAAGTCTATTTCAAAGTGATATATGGATGGAATTGATTTTCTAATGTAAATTCCGAGTTTAAGGTTGAATTAGAATTTTGTAGGAGCGATTTTGAAACAAAAGGGTATATAAACCTGGCTTGTGTTTCGCTACACGAATCGTTTGCTTTCCCGAACTAAGAGAATAACTATCGACAATGACTCCTTGAATGTTGACAAGTTTGGCAATTCCAGAAACTGAATTTTCAATGGTAATGAAATTCTTAGCAGGCTGCGGATATAGGATCAATTCCTTGGTTCCTTTCATTTTTGATTCTGAAGTTCCATTATCAATGGAACGAGTAGAACTATTGGTTCCGGTTATGTGCAGATAGCATATTTTGGCATTCGATCCACCAGTTCCTTGAGTAAGTGTCAAGTGGCCGTCACTAACATTGACGGTGAGTTGGTAGAAATCAAAATTATCTTCGCCATCAGGATCTACCACTAGATTCCCTTCTACGTCTAATGTATTTATTTGATCGGTATAGGAAGGATCACCACAGGCGATCTCTAAAGCATACTCTCCATTTGGTAAGGCAATTTCCCAAATGCGGTTAGTATTTTTCTGAATGTGGTTTAGGGATATTAATCTTGGATCTTCGTTGTTATTCCTTTTCCGTGTATCCCTATTACGGCCACCTAACCATCCATAACTGTACCCGTTTCCGCGATCTCCAAATTCATCACCTCCATCAGCTATATACCCTTGTGGTGTGTTGAAATTTGATTTTTGGAAATTTACTTGAATTGTTTCAGTACTGACTATGACATCCTCATATGTAGCGCTAATCTCCATGTCGACAGTATCTATGACAATAGAGGTGGTCTGCGCATTGATATCTGAAATAGAAGAAACGTTACCGGTCCAGTTGGCAAATTGCTGGCCTATAGGCGCACTATTTGCAGATATGGAAACTACTGTTCCCGATGTGTAGCTCCCGCTACCCTGTCCGTTATTGACTATTAGCGAGAATAACTCCTCTTCCTCTGCATAGCTCGCGTTAATGCTTAAGTCTGAGTCGGTAATGGTGATCGTGGTATTTGCAGAATTGATGTCCGCCACGGTAAGTATATCACCTTGCCAAGCGTCAAATTGGAAACCGTCAGTTGGGTTGTTGGCGGTTATGTTGACAACCGATCCTTCCGTGTAGGTACCACTTCCTGTACCATTTCCGACTGTTAATGTGTAAGAAGGTAAGTCTTTATAGGTCGCAGTAACGGTGGCATCAAAGTTTGTGATCGTCAGAGTAGTTGTTGATGCAGTAATATCGTCCAACAAGTTCACGTCACCTTCCCACTCATCAAAAGTTTGTCCAGCAGCGGGGGCATTGGCTGCAATCACTACTGCGTTTCCTGACACATATGTACCACTTCCTGTGCCTTCATTGACGATTAAGTCGAAGGTTTGAACAGGAGTGTTTCCGGAGAACGAACCAAGGGCAATCGCCCAATTG
Source organism: uncultured Roseivirgaceae bacterium (assembly GCA_964393115.1). Lineage (GTDB taxonomy): Bacteria > Bacteroidota > Bacteroidia > Cytophagales > Cyclobacteriaceae > CAYMST01. The sequence goes on from CAYMST010000058.1 coordinate 16,555, forward strand.
GATGAGTAAGGGAGTGTAATGGTTTGGTTTGTCGATGATAATTGACCAAGATCAACTTCTTGATAGGCAGCGTTGGCATCGATAGCTATAGCGTGTAATGAACTGGCTGCACTGGATAAGTTAATATTCATACTTGAAGTATTTTCCTTGTAAAGGATATACTTCGTGTTATCAGTTGACTTCAAAACCTTTACACCATTTGAGGAAAGGGTATTGGCCTCACTATAGCTTAATTCAAACCTGTTTTTCCAAAATAAGTGATGGGTTCGCATTGCCGCAGGGTTTTTATACTCTCCGCCTAGGTTGTCACCGGACCATATTGGATCACCAGTTTTACCACCGTCTCCACGCTCACCGAAGTAACCAAACCATCCTCCCATGCCACCGGCCATAGCGAGGTCCCACATAAGTTCAAGAGTTTCTTGTGAATTAATTCCCCATCTGGCAAGAACGTTACGTTCTTCTAACAGGTGACCTCTATTTACATCTTGATTAAGCCTATTTAAGATTTGGGAATAAGTGGGTATTTCAGGCATAGACTGTCCTAATTCGCTGTCACCTTGAGCATAACCCGTTATGGTTTCAGTGGTACTTGAAAACTCTTGCGATCGAGCGGATAGTAAGTGTGGAAAACCAAGTTGTTGGTGGAAGTAGTTTTCCCACGTGTTAAGTTCAGCCCCGTTTATCCATTCGTGTAGGTCAAATCCGTACCCCATACTCCAGTTAGGTAAGGCACCTATTCTAGAGGCCAGATAACGCGTGATGCGGTTGTCCCCAGAACCGTTTTTACCTCCTTCAAGGACCGTAGAACTCATTTTCCGTGCTTTATCACCCCATCGCCAGAAGTACACATGCATTCCTTTCTTATGCGCTTCCATAAGAACGGTATCAAGAATGGCGAAAGCAGAAAGATCAGGATTTTGTGAATCCGGGAAACCTGAAATTAGGTCTAAATCATTCAATGTAACACTTAACAAAACATATATGGCATTCATGCCATGCTCTTGGGCATAATCAATGTATTGATTCGTTTTGGTAACGGGATCATCTTTGAAAAATTCTAGGAATGTATGTCTAAAACGAGGACCCACTTGTACGCCATTGTCATCTCCGTTGAATATATTCAGCAAGTATCCTGACAATTCACCTTCAGGACCTTTTTGAATAGCAAACTTGTTACCGATAGTGGTGAGAAATCCGGTGATTTCGGTATCGGTATTCGATGTGGAGGATACCATCCCGGTATGTCCATCTAGTTCAGGATCCGTGCTTTGAGTGGTGAAGGACCAATTACCTGTTTTAGAAGCTGTAAATCGAAACTTCCAAGTATCGCTTCCGGCATAATATAACTCTGTTGTGTTAGAGGTTGTGCCATCTTCATGAGTGAATGTAGCGGTGGCGATAATGTCAAATGGGTTACCTGAGTAACTGGTATTCGTTATCGTCCATTCTTCGAATTGATAAAGGGCAGCGTTTCGCGTGCCAAAGTCTAGTGCATAGCAACTTATAGTTGCTGATAGTAACGCTATAAAGACACAATAGCGCATTTTTAAAAAATTCATAATTACGTTAGTTAGATTGAAAATCTTCACAAACTAGGGAACTATGAAATAATGCTTGTTCGGGTTTCTTTAGATTATGATGTGCTAATGAATTTTATGGACTAATATCCATGAAATTTCGACGAAAGAATGTCGAAACTGTTGAGTTATGAAAATACGATGGGTAGTAATAAAAGGTTTATTTCGTTTTCGGTGCCTTGTATTTATATCGTTTCTTTTTGTAATACTGCGCCTCTTTAACCGAGTTCTTATGTTTTTCCTCTTTGTTTTTACCGGTCACCCATTTTTCCCATTTTTCTGGTGGGGCAAGCTTTTTGATTAATGAATAGATTTTGCCATCTTTTTCTGTTACGACAGTAGGAGGTGTTGGTCTGCTAGGATGCTCTAGCCAATCCGGATCATTGTACGGGCTATCTTCTTCTTTTTGTTTCTTAGGAGGTTTAGGTCTACCAAATATGAAATTAATGCCAAATGAAACATCTGCTTGTTTGAAGCGTGTCATGTTCCTATAATCCAGCGTTTGATCCACAGCTAAGTGAAACTGTAAGAAACCAGTGGTCATAGATACTGCACCACCTAAATCTAGAAAGTTTTGAGGGGTTTTAACCGCATTAACGTTAACACGAAGCCATCTTCCTACTTTTCGTAGGTACCCTAGGCCATATACATTTCTGAACTTCCCGTATATGAAGTGCGTAATAAACGTCGCTTTGATTTCATTATCCTTATCCAAGTGCACTGTACCGGATAGGTTCATATTAGGATGAAGCCAGGTGGTATAAGCTTCTTGAGTTTCACTAGTTTCGAATAAGTTGAGTAGCGAATCTTGAACGATCTGCTCAAAGTTTACCGAGTCATTAGAAAGGTCTGCGCCAGTATAATCAAGTTCTGCGTTGGTGACTGCGTAAATGGTATTGCCTTCTTTCCATCTTATGTACCCAAGGTTATTTACTGCGGCCGAGAGGGAATAGAAATCATTCATTCTCCAATGTAAACCTAGATCGGCACCCCATCCACCGTTTGCCATCGATGTAGGCCTATTATCAAAATTATTATCCAGTATATCTTGAACGCCTGATGTTCTAAATATGGCATTTTCATAAAAGAAATCAATCTGATAGTTATCAACGCTGGTATTAACTTGAGCGTTGTACTTTGGGTGAAGGCTAGCGTCAAGAATGCCATATAATCTTTTGATACGTGCACCGACTGACATTCTATAACTGGATAGTGGCACGGAAATACCCAATCCTATTTCTCGATACCAACGAGCATGGAACTTTAGTTTTTCAAAATCATATTTCGATCCTGGTTCGTTACCATTGAGTAAAAAGTTAAATTCATCTTGAGCATATGACCAATGGAGATCCGCAACTTCGTTCGCAAAAATGTAAGTGGTCATACTTTGAGGGTTCGCTCTAAACCCTAGAAATAATGTACTTATTGACCCCTTAAAGGAGAGGTAATTATTTTTTTTCAGATTGTCCCCAATTGATTTCGTATCGATTCTAGGATTACCAGTTTCTGGATTTGGCGTGAAAGTGGTTGCGTAGTCGAATCGATTGTTATAACCTAACGATAAATTGGAGATTCCCGGTAGGCCAAGGAAAAAAGTTCCTTCATAGGGTATTAATGCGGCATTCAACTGATTGCTTTGAATAATATTATCGCCTAGATGAAGTAATCCAACACCATGCTGAGCATGCCCGGCAGTGATGATAAAACAGATTAATATGGTTTTAAGGATCTTCATTTATAATTCGAAATTGACATATATTTCGGCCGCTACTTCTATGGTCAGACTAGAGTTAGCAGAAAAGTTTACAAATTCGTCTCTAAGGGAGTCGGTCTCAAATGTATTAGCGACTAGATTAATAAAAAATTTGTCACTGTTAGAGTCTAATAACGCTTCCTTTCCTTCTTCATCAAACCATATTCTTTGGATGATTTCTGGCGCGCTATTAACATTAGACGGTTTAGGTTGAAGCACTAATAGGCCGGTATCCCCAGGATATTGGTACGTAACTATGGAATCTCGATCAAGAATACCAATATTGATCGAGGCATATAATGGAAAGTCATTTTGAATTTTAAGACGCAACGCTATCGAATCAACTTGTTCAATATCAGGGGCGTCGCTAAGATCGAATTGAAAGTTTCTTGTTAAGCTATCTATTACCACTGACAGAGGTAGTGTAAAGGCGAAAGCAACTTGAAGGCTATCATCAGCCCCGATAATACTATAGCGACCGTCTTGTACGGTATCCTGATCTGGATTAGTAAAAGCAGTCATGCCGTATGTCAGCTGAGTAGGACTTGAGTTAAAGAGTGTGTCTAGGTTGCTGTTATCAGAAGTGATGCGAATTCTCGTAAGTTCTCCTCTACCCGAAGACCGATTACTAATATTGGGATTGACGAGCTCAAGGCCATCATCGGAATCATATTGCAACACATGCTGTTGACCGTCCTGGCCGGTAGCCGTCAAAAAACCATTAAAGTCGATACCAAAAAAGACACCAAAATAGTTCAGTACTTCAAATTCAATTCTAGGATTTGCAAAGGATATCACGTCAGGATCAAATTCATCAAAAAAGCTTAGGTTCAAGGGTTCTCCTTCAAAGTCAATTTCTTCACTTCCAACCTGAACGACTATTTCTTCATACTCACTATTACTAAAATTGGTTTCAATTAGTACTAATGTGCTTGAGGTTGTTATTTGTTCACCAACACCAAGGTTTATTTGACCTGACAACTGTGAGGTAATAAAAGAGGTATCCGAGCCTTCAATCTCGTTGATCGCTAAGGAATAACCGGATATGTCAATGGAGCGGTTGGAATTTGTGGAGTCGATTACTGTTAGTGGCGTTCCATCCAGAGTTAAATCTGGAAATGAAAGCGAGAAATCAATTGAAAAGGGGCTGCCTACTCTAAGGTTTAGGGTACCTGATTTAAAGTCTATTCTTCGAAGTTTTTTATTGGTAACAAAGTCTATTTGTATAGGGTCTAAGTTTAATTGGTCAATGTCTATAACGGTATCTATGGGTGCTATGAAGTTTACGGTAGGATTCACAATAATTTGTGCATCTACGGCTTCATCCATAGTAAACAACTCAAAAGGGTCGTTAAAAATCACAGTATCATTGTAGATTAACTCGATGGTTTGAGAGCTGTTTTCTGGGGCGTTAACTGTAATTATGGAGTCTTCAAGTTCACCAATTAACTCACCTAGCCGATATGAAACCTCTCCTAATGCGAAGTTATAAGTAGGCTGAAGACTGGGATTTTCAATATCATTCAGATCGACTTCATTAAGTCTACAAGAACTTAAAGAAGATATTAACCCTATACTGACACAAATAATGAAGCCGAGAAATCGGTTCTGTATACCCTGCATATTTCGATTTGAATGTTAAAGCAACAAAATATTCTTGTTTAAACGAAATTGTATTGTATGGAATAATGAAATTATTCGATGATTACGGTGATTTTAAGGTTTCTACGAGTTTTTACTTCAACAAAAAATTTAAACTTTAATAATGTCTTTAAACCGTTTATTGAACCCTGAGATACCTTGGATTCCACCGGTATGAACAGCCAAGATCTTTGTACCCTTGGCAAAACTACCCTTCTTAATCATATCAAAAAGACCGTACATCAACTTACTGGTATATATTGGATCTAATTGGATATGATGATTCAATTTGAAATCATTA
>CAYMST010000059.1:0-21819 GCA_964393115.1 uncultured Roseivirgaceae bacterium
GTTGCCGTATTCTCTTTGGAGATGTCAAATGTTCAGTTAGTTCAACGTCTGATTTCTATGGAGGCAGAGATTTCTGGACATAAAATGAGGAACGGAAAACTGGAGGATTACGAATGGCAACAACTTCAAAGTGCCATTGAGAAAATGAGTGAGGTGCCCATATTCATTGACGATACTCCTGGTATTAATATTTTTGAATTAAGAGCGAAATGCCGTCGCTTGAAAATGCAACACGATATTCAAATGGTTATTATTGACTATTTGCAGTTAATGAGTGGAGGTGGTGAAAATCAAAAAGGAAATAGAGAACAAGAAATTTCATCTATTTCAAGAGCATTGAAGGGAATTGCTAAAGAGCTTAATGTACCAGTGTTGGCTTTATCACAGTTGAGTCGAGCCGTTGAAACGAGAACTGATAAGCGACCTCAGCTTTCTGACCTTAGGGAATCTGGATCTATCGAGCAAGATGCTGATATGGTGATGTTCTTATATCGTCCTGAGTATTATAATATATTGCAAGACGAATCGGGCATGTCGCTTGCCGGTGTAGGTGAAGTTATCATCGCTAAGCATAGAAATGGATCTCTTGAGAATATTAATCTCAAGTTTATTGGTAAATACACCAAATTTGCGGACTTGAGTTACATCGAATCAGAGGCTTCTGGAGCCGGGGTTAGCCATTATGAGAAGTTCCCAACTGGAGTATCCAACGAGTTTGATGGTAATGGAACTATTACTATGCCAAGTAAAGCCAACGATCAGTCGTTTCCGAAGCCAGGCTCTGATGAAGTTCCTTTTTAGTCTTTTTGACACCATCCGGTACAAAAGAACCTAAAACATCGTCTTTGAAAATTGAATATGGCATAAGGCTACGCTTTAAATCGGCCCCAAAATGGAGGTATAGGCCTTTAGTCTAAATCTTCCTCTAACAAGAAGTTTTGATAGGCGTTACTAAGTTCAGCTGTCGCATGTTGATCTTGCTGATTTTTTGCTGTTGCTATACCGGTCTCGAATATCTCCTTCGCCCTTTCTAGATCTTCGCAATCCCAATAAAAATGAGCAGCATGATAATATGTAGGGACATAATCTTTATGTTCCGATAGAAGTTTGTCGAAATATTTTCGACATTCGTCTTTTGTCACTTGATCACTACCTGTCTGATATTCAAGCGCAAGACCGTATAATATGAAGGGATCGTTCGGTTCTTGTTGTAAAAAACCCAACAGCTGTGTTATTCTTTCGTTATTCATGTATAATTTATCATTTTAATCAGTTAAGGCTGTAAGTCATTTTGCTCTCAGAACAACTACAGTTCGGCGCTGACCTTTTACTTAAACAAAATACTTTTTCAATATGAATATCTTAGTTTGTATCTCTCATGTTCCAGATACTACTGCGAAGATAGCTTTTGATGCAGAAGGAAAAGCTCTTGATAGTACCGGAATACAATATATTATTGGTCCCTACGATGATTATGCGTTAGCTCGAGCAGTAGAGCTGAAAACTGAGCATAGTGGTAGTATTACCGTACTAAACGTCGGTGAAGCTGATACCGAACCTTCTTTGCGCAAGGCACTGGCCATTGGTGCTGACAAAGGGGTTCGCATTAATGCCGTTCCTAGCGACTCATTATTCGTAGCCAGACAAATTGCCGACTTCGCTTCAAAACATTCGTTTGACATGATTCTAATGGGTAGAGAATCTATTGATTTCAATGGTGGCGTCGTGCATGCTATGGTCGGAGAACTTTTGGGAATGCCAAGTGTCTCTCCAGTAATGGAGCTTACAATTGAAGACAGTCGTGCGCAGATGACCCGTGAAATAGAAGGAGGTAAAGAACGATTAAGCGTACCCCTTCCAATGGTAGCAGGATGTCAAGAACCGATTGCCGAATGGAAGATACCAAACATGCGCGGAATTATGATGGCTAGAAAAAAACCGTTAGATGTGATTGAGCCAGTTGATTCTCCTAAGGTCGTTAATACGATTAGGTTTGAAAATATGCCTGCAAAATCTGAGGTAAAGCTGGTTGAACAGGATAATCTCGATGAACTTATTGATTTGTTAAAGAATGAAGCCAAAGTAATTTAAAAGTAGAAATCATGAGTGTCTTAGTTTATATAGAATCGAAAGATGGTGAGATTAAAAAATCATCACAAGAAATACTTAGCTATGCCAAATCTCTTGAAATGGGAGAGGTAACTGCTATTCATTTTGGAGAAAGTAACGGAATAGATTCCGCGGGTGTTTATGGAGCTAATAAAGTACTCAATATAAACACACCAAAACCAGACGGATTGTATGTGTCGTTATACACTGACATCATTTATCATACCATAGAAAAGAACGGAATTAATTTGTTGCTTGTTCCTAAGTCACCTTTCATAGATGTTGTAGCTGGTCGCGTGGCCGTTAAATGCAATGCTGCTATGATCAGTAATGTGGTTGGTCTACCTGATGTATCTTCCGGTTTTAGTATTAAAAGAAGCATTTATACCGGTAAAGCATTCGAAACCATTTCTATATCTGCTGATGTCAAAATCTTAAGTATTCGAAAAAATACTGTACCCATAGTGTCTGATGGTGATCTTGCTGCTGTAGAAGAAGTATCTGCTGAAAGTTTTGGAGTAGAACCGACCGAACAACTTGGCGAGCAAATTAAACAGTCCGGAGGTATATCTTTGACCGAAGCAGATATTGTTGTTTCTGCAGGTAGAGGTCTAAAAGGAGCAGAAAATTGGGGTATGATCGAGGAGTTGGCAGAAATTCTGGAAGCCGCTACAGGGTGTTCTAAGCCCGTCTCAGATATGGATTGGAGACCACATCATGAACATGTCGGTCAAACAGGTATAAAAGTTTCTCCGTCTTTGTATATTGCAGTCGGAATTTCGGGAGCTATCCAGCATTTAGCTGGTGTTAATTCATCAAAAAACATTTTGGTGATTAATAAAGACCCGGAAGCTCCGTTCTTCAAAGCAGCAGATTATGGAATCATAGGCGACGCTTTTGAAGTTATACCGAGATTGATAGAGAAGTTGAAGGAAAAGCAATAAGCATTTTGGACAAATTAAAACTGAAGATTCTAGGTTTATCATCGAGTCAAGCGCAAACAAGTTCGTTCGCCCTAGTATTGGGAGAGGAAGGGGGAAGCAGAAGGCTTCCAATCATCATTGGAATGTTTGAGGCACAGGCCATAGCCATAGAAATAGAAAAAATAGTACCTAATCGGCCAATGACGCATGATTTGTTTAAATCTTTTGCGCACAGTTTTGATTATTCAGTTAGAGAGATAATTATCTCTGATTTAAAAGAAGGGGTATTCTTTGCTAAAATAGTTTGTTCAGGCGCTGATGGTCAATCAATAGAAATTGATTCAAGACCATCTGATGCCATAGCTATTGCCATTCGGTTTGGTGTAGATATCTATAGTTATGAATCTATTCTGTCAGAAGCAGGAATTGTTTTTTCTAGTGAGGATGGAGAAGATATTGAAGAAGAGGTTATGAAGGATAAGAAAGAAAAACCCTTTGAAGAACTTATTAAAGATTTGTCGAGTGATAAGTTGAATGAGATGCTTGATGAAAGCATTGGTAATGAAGATTACGAGAAAGCGGCGAAGATTAGAGATGAAATCAATAGACGTAACTAGTCAGAGTTAACAGAGAACCTAAAAAGCGTTTCTTACTATGTAGTCGGCTTTCTTGGTATTTGACTAATGTTTGTTTTGGTTTCTAGTGAAATTATAAAAAAGGCCTGAGGCCGGCTATACAGCCGGCCTTTTTTTGTTACGCTAATTTAGAGTACATTTCAAATACTATTTGTAGTATATAATGTCCAATTAGTTTACAGAAATTGTTTTTTTATTCAAGATAAAAAACGAAGACCTAGCAGCACAATAGTTGTGGTCATTTAAGTCCATAGAATGCAATACATACATTTTCTTTATTTGGTCTGTTATAGTTAAGTATGGCTATTCAATTGGGTGGTGTAGATAATTCTCTATAGATCATTTGGGTATTCAGCAAAAACGGGGTGTTTACCATACTATTTACTATAACTGCCATGCTATTTGGCGTTGTATCCGGTTTTTTGTCTTAATTAGGATTGTTGTTTTTCGTTCTAAAGTGGGAAACAGAAAGGGGTGTGAATTAGACGTGATTTTTTTTAAAAATCGCAACTGTGTTTTTCCGCAATACCACACCGTTCATAGGCGGCAAATTACCTTACATCGAATGAAAATGCCCAAACTGAGCGATAAAGACACTTTTTCTTAACCTTTATTTATCGAAAACGTTATATTATCGTGTAGAGAGCGAACACATTCTAGCTCTTTTCATGATCGATTTGGAGTATTTAGTAATTTAATCAGTTCCCAGTTCCTAAAATTATGCTTATGAAAGCTATTAACTATATGTTGGCTGCATGTATAACTATGTTTAGTGCACAAGCCTTTGCTGGTGATCCATGCAGTGTTTTGAACTTACCTAGTGAAATAAAGAATACTAAGGTTTTATTTATAATGCCCACCTACAATGAATTTGTAAGAGAAATCGCTGAAAATGCTATAAATGATGGTGTAATACTTGACGAAAACCTCGTTGCTACGGAAGCGCAGTATACGGCTTACAGGAACAAGAAAGTAAAGCATATTAACAAAAACTTTCAACAAGATTTTAAGATACTGTCGCAAGAGGAGTATGAGAAACGGAAAGGAGAATTAGCCTCAAGCGGATTCAACTATGGTGTGCATGAATCAGTTGATTTGAAATTATTAGAAAATACTGGTAAATCTAACTGGTTTTTCTATACCAATTTTTCGTTACGAGAGACCACTGGAAGAAGTGAATATGCTATTGTGGATCTTCAAGCACAAGATAAAGTAGACTGCGTATACACTACATCGAAAAGGTCATTTATAAACGTATTGGAAGTATTCAATTAGTATCACTGGAAGTTAAACGTAAACTTCGTGGTATTAATTATTAATTAGTGGTTATTTTAGAGGATAATTTTTGTCAAAATGTAATATTTGGTCGTCATTGCAAAAACAATGCGCTTTAAAAGGTGATTAAAACATTGATAATGTTCACGAAAATCATTAAATTAAAGCATTAAACTTTTGAACTTAAATTATTATCAATTAGGAAGTTATGTATAGAGTATTGAGATATGTGAGTTTATGTTTACTGTCTACCCTAGTTTTATCGCGGGGCTTTTCGATAGATCCATGTAAATCTTTGATTTTGCCAGAAGATGTAAAAAACTCCAATATAGTCTTTGTCATTCCTACCTATGCTGAATATATCAGTATTCTAGCAGCGGAATCAGTGAATGAGAGTATTGCACTTGATGATAAACTAATGATTGACGAAGTAGTTTATAATACTTCTAGATCAAAAAAAGTGAAGTTAATCGCCAAATACATGTTGTCAGGATATAAGATTATGACAGCTACTGAATTCGAAGAACAATCAGATCAGCTTTTTGATCAGGGATATGAATATTCGTTACTCGAACAAATGGATATACAGTCACTTGAACAAAATGGTAGCGCAAATCTTCTTTTTTCAACAAACTTTTCACTTATGGAAAACAAAGAGGGTAGTGAATATTCCATAGTTGATTTGAATAAGACAGAGAAGGTAAATTGTATTTACAACACCAGAAAAAGAAGTTACGAGCAAGTACTCAATGTGCTTTTGTAAAAAAATAGTTTAAAGACAGATGAATCAAAACCAACGAATATATAGAGCATTGCAACGATGAATTCTCAGATTTTCCTAGTTTAATGCTATATTTTAAGATTAAAAGTAAAAAAAACGACCAATTCAATATAGACCAAAATGGAATTAAGACTTTTGAATAAACTAAACAATAATATACGTACTAAGCAAATGAGATCTTTTAAATTACTAACACTAATAGGAATATTGTTCCTATCAACGTCGCTGTCCGCCAAGGATCCTTGTGCCCCTCTTGGCTTGCCCGCAGAAATGAAGGCTAGTAAAATATTGTTCGTCATGCCTACTTATGTTGAGTATACCACTGAGGTAGCCATGTATGCTTTAAACATGGGAGTGAATATCAATGATAAACTGATGTCTGAAGAGGAAAGATATCAGGCGTTTAGAGATAAAAAGACGAAAACAATAGCTAAAATTTTTAATCAAGAATATAAAATTGTTACCTCGCGAGACTATAAGCAAAATAAAGATAGCTATGCTTCAGAAGGTTACAATTTCACCATCATGGAAAGAGTAGATATTAATGCTCTACAAGAAAAAGGAAGTAAGAATCTTCTTTATTCTACCAATTTTATTTTAAAACAAACGGATGGACCTCTTGAATATCCTGTAGTTGATTTATCCAGAAAAGATCAGGTAAACTGTGTTTATCCTGAGTCTAAAAGATCCTACAATCAGGTGCTTGAGGCTTTGATGTGAACTCCAGATCGACCGGTTGCTACGGAGGCAACTGAGTCGTTAAAATAGCAGTAGGTTATATGTCTTGATACTTAGATGTATAATCTAAAGGAAAAGCCTAGTCATTTGACTAGGCTTTTCTCATTTTATTGAATCGTCAGCAACTTTGTGGCTGTTCCGTTTTTTGAAATCAACTGCATGAGCACTGTTTTTGCCTTGACATGGTCAAGTGAAATTTTCATTTTCGTTGTATTTGTACCTTTATACGTGGCCAAGTATTTACCAGAAAGGCTCAAAAACTTTACTTCAAGTATAGGCTCGTGATATTGTATGTTTACCATTTTGCCAGTAACAGGGTTAGGATACATAACTAATCTCTGATCATTTTCGACCTCATCCGTTGCATATCTATTGGTCTGAGTTACTTCAGTAAAAACCAATAGCCATTCTTGAGAACCATTTGGCGCGTTAAATGATTGGTTTCCAATGTTCGTTGTATTGCCAGCATCACTGTAGACACCTGTCTTTGGATTAAACCATCTAACATGCATGTTTCCAGAGAACTGTGACTTATTGATAGTAATTGTACTGTTATCTGGGAGATATGCCATTCCCAGTGATCCGTCATCTGCTACAGCAAAAGACATCTTATCTCTAGAGTCTGAAGGATTATTTAGGACAAGTTGTCGCGCTGGCACTAGCTTCCACCAGTCATGATCTGTAAATACTTTACTGAAGTACTTCATGTAGTCCCCGCCAGGAAGGCTTAAGGCAGTATTTAACCAACTATCGGTTCCAATATCCCAGTTTCGTACTACGCCATAAGTATAGCCAAATGATCCATTTAAAATGGTTGAATACCCAAGTTGAAGCGCTTGTGAAGGGGATGCTTCAGGGTTTCCAGAATATCCTTCATACCAGGCTTCTGCATTGACAAAAGCCCTCTTTGGGCTGTAGTCCCAGAACTTATCTACATAACTAAAAACATTTCCAGTTGCGTTTGAGTAATTATGTCCACCATGTCCCGTTTGAATCATTCCGAAATCCAGATAGTTACGATCCCAAAATGCTTCGGGCCACGAACTTGATGTTCCAGTATGCTGCGTGATTAAGTGAACGTCAGTTACCTCGTCAAGTGCAGCGTTAATACTATGATGGATCGACTCTGTTTTATCATCCATACCAGAAGAGTAGGTGATGAAGTGCGCGTGATATCTTGCGGCGATCATTTTAGTCAACCTGAGGTGATCTGAAATTCCCCTTGCCCAAGTGAGGTCTACAAAACCATTTACGAACAACACTAGGCCGTTGTCATTTGCGTAATCAAACTCACGATCAAGCTTTTGGAAGAAATTTAAGTTCCATCGATTATTAGTCCAAGGACCATTTCCTTGTAGATCGTTACCGTTTCCTCTTGCAATATTAGTTTGTAGCACCGTGAAATCTTGAGATACACGTTTATCTACCCAAGTTTTGAATCCATTTTCGCTCAGCTTCATCGTTGCCAACCAATGTGTATCACCTGACCAAAAAAATGGCGTACCATCGGCATGATAAAGATACCTCTTACCATTTACTTCAGTTTGCAGAAACCCGTGCTGCATAAGCGGATTTGTACCCGAGTATGGAATGACGTTAACCGTCCCTGTTTGATTATGTAATCCATTGTTAGAAACGTCGCTACAGGTAGTTGTCCATGTCCATACACCAATTGATGGAAATGCGTTTCGCATTTTAAAACTGGTCCCACCGTCCCAAAATGCCCAAGTGCTAAAGCTTTCTGCATTGGGCCCATTATAGGTAACTGTTACAGTGACATCCTGAAAAGGATTACTATATGCCGTTGAACTAACTAATGTGTTTTCCCATCTAGACCACTGTTCGGAAGTTTCCGAAACATCGCCAACCACAATGGATACTCTGTTGGAAATAGCGCTGTTTCCTTCGTTATCATATACTTGCGCGGTCAACTGGTATGAACCTGTGGTCACATTGTTCCAACTAAACGTATAAGGTTGATTGCTATCTGTACCAATCAAAATATTATTTGCGTAGAAATCAACTCTCGCTACTTCACTTTCGTCTTCGGCTTCAGCTTGTAATTGAATATTTGATAATTCCTCAAATACATTCCCCTGAACCGGTGAGATAAGGGTGATGGTAGGAATACCAATGTTGCGTGGACTCTCTTGAGGACCATTACCAGATGGAGAATCCGAAGATGTTCGAAGTACTATTTTATCTATGGCATAGCCACCTTCTCGACGTTTGATTTGAAAGACACTCTCGCCGGTGTTTAAGGCCAACCGTCCCATATTTATCCAGGTCCAGCTATTCAGTCCGCCCGAACCATTGTCAATATTTGGTAGTGGTTCATTTTGTAAACCCACAAATGCCGAGTTAGTAGCGTTGGAATTCGCATATCTTCTAATCCAAACGTTATAATTTCCAGAGGTTTGAATGGTAAGGTTATAAGATAGCGTAGTAGCATTTTGCCAGCTTGCATTTGTGCCACTTGACTGGGTTGTCACATAACCGGTTCCGCTAAAGTTACCATTAGTAGATTCGACAAACCATGAAGAACCACTAGGGTCAGTTCCTGAAAGTAGGTCGAAATGCTCTGCCTCCATGACCACCTCACCATTCGTCTCTAAAAATCCGGAAACTGCAGTGGGCGGGTTTTGATCAGCCGTATCTATTGGGGTATTTCCGGTATTAACTTTTGTTAATTTCACCAAATCAATATCAGGACCAGAGGAGGTACTGTTAAAGAATCGAATAACATTTGTTCCTTCTGTTAATTGAACATTCCGCGAAAAAGAAGAAATAGCGTTCCAACTTCCTGAATTAACGGTTTCGGTAAATGCTTCATTATTGTTGATAGCCACCGATATAGATCTTGTTTCTCCGCTGATATAGTCTACTTGTAAGGTATACTCGTCGTTACAAGGAATATTTGGAACAATGACTTCTAAGTTGTTACTCGGTGAATTGCCAATATACCCAACCACTGTTCCTCCTGATGCTGAAGACTTGTTGTTTAATCTAGTGGTTCCATTACGTTCATTGGATGAGGACTCCGCTTCTATCGATATGTTCACTGATTCACAACCTGTTGGACTGATCATTCTGTAATTTGCTATGATGGTTATATCGGCATCTTCAACAATAAGCGAAGTGCTAGATGCTGAGATATCATCTATTCCCGAAACATCACCACTCCAAAAATCAAATTCCTGACCTTCAGGCGCGGTATTGGCTACTATATTTATTAGAGACCCCTGTAGATAGGTGCCAGAACCCGTGCCGTTATTGACTATTACGTTAAAGCTTTGAACAGGTAACTCTTCATATTGCGCAGATACAGTAATATCCTCACTGACCATGACAAGTGTTGTGGACGATTTAGTAGGGTTATTAACTGAACTTATATCTCCGGTCCACGCTAAGAAGCGTTGTCCGGTAGGTGCTTGGCTCGCTTGTATATCTACACTAGCCCCAGCTGCATATTCTCCAGAGCCTGTGCCATTATTTACAGTTAAAGAGTAGAGAATAGGTGCAATGTCTTTGAAAGTAGCTGTCACTGTGGTATTCACCTCATTGATTGTAATTTGGGCACTGGCGGTATTTACATTATTTATCGTTGCTATATCGCCAATCCACTGATCAAATTCCTGACCATTGGGAGCATCATTTGCTGCAATATTTACTACATCACCAAAGTCATAATTACCAGAGCCTTGGCCTTCATTAACGGTTAAAATGTATACAACTGGTGCTGTGGATACGGTTGAAATATTGATATAGCATATTTTGGCATTAACCGCGCCATTTCCCGGACTGATGGTCAACCTGCCATCAGTAACTTCAACAGTTAGGTCGAACACGTCTAAATTATCCTGGCCATCTGCATCAATGACTTGTAAGCCTTCAACGTTAAGGTTGTTTACTTGATCCGTATATTCAGCATCTCCACACCCAATTTCCAGTTCGTAAGTACCTGTTGGAACAGCAATCTCCCATGTCCTGGCAGACCCTTTTTGCAGGTGATTTAGTGTTCTGAATTTTTCTTCCACATTACCAGATCGGAAGCGAGTAGCAATATTTTCTCCCGATAACCAGCCGTAAGCGTATCCTCCTGATCGACTGCTAAAGGCTTCACCTATATCGGCTTGATAACCTGTTGGGGTACTCGTCCCACTGGGTTGAAAATTGATTTTCGCATATGATTCACCATTTCCTGGCAACTGTTCATAAGTGGCAGTTATCGTTGCGTCTTGATTGGAAATGCTATACGTCGTGCTCGAAGACAATGGATCTTCAAGTCCCGAGATATTTCCTGTCCATACTTTGAACTGCTGACCCGAAGGAGGGGTATCAGCAACTACTTCTACAACCGAACCTTCTGTGTATTGTCCATCTCCTGTTCCTTGATTTACTGTCAGAGTATACTCTAATGTGACAATATCCGTATAGGTAGCTGTTATAATAGCATTTTGCGATGATATCGTGTATACCGCTTGTGCGCTGTTTATACTGCTTAACCCATCAGTATTTCCAGTCCAACTTTGAAAAACCTTACCTGATTGAGGAGTGTCGGCTTGAACGGTTACTTGGGTACCTGATTCATAGCTTCCTGACCCACTTCCATTATTCACTTCTAACGCATAAAGTATGGGCTCAGAGTCATTAACAGGAACAATATCGATATAACATATCTTAGCATTTGAGGCTCCAGGAGCAGCGCTAACAGTCAGTCTACCGTCTGCTACAGAGACTGTGGTTTGATAGGTGTCAAAATTATCTTGACCATCGGGATCACTTAATATATTACCTTCAATGTTTAAGTTATTAATTTGATCCGCATATTGTGCATCTCCACAGGTTACGGTGATGCTATAGTCTCCATTGGCAAGCGCTATTTCCCAAATACTATTTCCGTTTTTTTGCAAATGGTTAAGGCTTGATAAACGTGGATCTGAAGAACCTGATCGCTGTCGGGTTTGAAAATTAGAACTTGAAAGCCATCCATATGATACACCGCCTGTGCGGTTACCAAAGATATTACCAAAATCAGTTAGATATCCCGATGGAATTGTTGAAGAGTTGGGCTGAAAGTTGATTTTGATAGCATCAGTAGGGGATGGAGGTGGATTCGAATCATCATCGTCATCATTGGTCCCTCCAGTATTTCCTTTAAAATGATCGTCAAAAGCTTCAAACCAGCGATCTGCCATTTTTTGTTCACCAGAGTTTCCTGGGTGTGTACCATCATAATTATCACCACTTGCACTGTAACCGCTATATTGATCCACTAAGATTACAGGAGATTGTTGTGTTGTTTTCGCAGCGACTAAAGCAGGCATAGCAGCATTTAGTTGTGGTATTTCGGCATACTTAGAGGCTACAGCAGGAATACATTGAGCAAGGAATACCACAACGTTTGGGTTTTTATCACGTAATATGTCGATTATAGTACCCAGCCGATTGATGGTTGGACCAATGCCATTATTATCATCCATGTCATTCGTCCCTAAGTGAACGAGTGCTACATCGACATCATAATTCTTAATCCAGTCAGTTAGCTTTCCACTTCCTGTACAAGCCTTACTTCGTCCATTTAAAACCTCTTTTGCACTCCATCCGGCATGTCCTTCGTGGTCTCTGTCAAAATCAGTCGCATTTGGTGGGTTACAATCATACCCTTCATTCAAGGTCCCTACAAAATCTACGTTGTAACCAGCATTTACCATGGCCTTATACAATGGTCGCCTGTAACTACTACGTCCTTGCCGAGCTTGGGTGATGCTATTTCCCAAAGGCAGTATCTTCAGCGTACTATTTTGTATGATGTTATTACCAGCATAAACTTCTGGTAAACTAGAGTATAGCCAGAATATGGCTACTAAAATTAAGCTGTGTGTAGTTTTCATAATTTATTGTTAAATAAGCATTAGAAATTAGTTACGAATGTTGTAATAGTTTCCGGTTTGCAGTAATGTAGGATTTAGGGAGAGCGGAAAAAAGACGTGTGAAATTCTTCAGCATATGCACAGTTGACAGGGTTTGTTACTGGCGTTGAAGTCATGGTAATAGGGTTTCGAGTTTATCTAGTATAAATTTTAAATATATAAAGACGTGTATTTTGCTACTGTTTTTCCTTCTTCTTCGTTAAAAAAACTTGCCCTAGCGTTGCTAGGACCGCATTTTTTGCCTTGAATAAGAAAAAAACACTGACGTAAACTAATACGCCCCTATATACTTTAAATGGTATAAGAGCTGATATAAAGTCAGGCAATACACTGTTCAAACCAACTCTTTTATGTAATTACCTCATAGATTCCATAATAATATCGGAACCAAATGAAGCCAGGCATGCGATCAAAAAGTATATTCACCTGCTACATTTGCCTTTAACAAAAGTGTTTCTAACTCATAGACTGCTATGTTACTGGTGCATAAAAAAGCCTGAAGACAAGTAGCTTCAGGCTCTTAAAATCTTTATTTGACAACTATTTTTTTGGTCAAAATATCATTTCCAGATTTAAAGCGAATGAGATAAACGCCAGCATGGAACTTATCGTCGATCTCAATTTTTTCTATATCAAGACTGTAAGATCCCATTTTACGACCTTTCATATCGTGTATACTCAAAACCCCAGGATGCCGAAGCCCTAAAACTTGAACAGAGAAAGACCCATTGCTTGGGTTAGGAGAGGTAGAAAGAGTTAGCGCTCTTGTGACCTCATTAAGTTGTACTGACCTGGCATTTCCAGTTCCGATGATTCTTATTTTATCAATATCTGGCGCTATTTGACTATTATTAAAGAATCTTATGGAGTTTAGCCCTTGGCTCAAACTTAATGTTTTGGTAAAGGAAGATACACTGTTCCAACTTCCAGAGTTCACAGTTTCTGATTGTGAAGTACCACTATTGGCTCTTAGAAATATTGTTCTCGTAGCACCACTTATGTAGGAGACCTCCACTTGATAATCACCGCTGCAAGGGATGTCTATGTTGTTAATGGTTAAATAATTTCCTGATCCATTTCCCAAATATCCTACAACGGTACCTCCCGAAGCAGAAGACTTATTATTAAGTCTCGCGTTACCCGCAAGTGTGTTAGATGAGGATTCTGCCTCAATTTCTATATCTACGCTGGCACATGAATTCATAGGAGGGATAGTTTCGTAAGTTGCCGACAAGGTAACATTGGCAGAAGGCATTGTTATAGTCGTACTTGAACTATTAATATCACTGACAGCACTAATATCACCTGTCCATTGTGCAAACTGCTGTCCTGTTGGAGCACTGTTTGCTGCAATGCTGACCACTGCTCCCATGGTATAATTTCCATCTCCAGAGCCATTGTCTACTGATAGACTATATTCAACAGGAGGAGGTGGTGGGGTATTGCTCAATATGTTGATATCAACATAATTGATTTTGGCATTGGAAGCACCTGATGAAGGTTTGATGGTTAGTCGACCATCAGTTACTGTTACCTGTATCGCTACGAAAATATCAATGTTATCTTCCCCATCACTATCTAATACCTGTACTCCTTCTACATCCAAAGAATTGATTTGATCCGAATACTGAGGGTCTCCACAGCCAATTTCCAATTCATAATCACCATTGGGTACACTGATCTCCCATGTTCTGGCATTCCCTTTTTGCAGGTGGTTTAAGGTTCTCAGTCGCTGATCATTACTTCCCGATCTATTACGGGTGTTGTTATTTGCACCTCCTAGCCATCCGTAGCTGAATCCATTTCCGCGGTTACCATAAGCACTACCTCCATCCACTATATAGCCTGATGGTGTAGATGAACCAGATGGTTGAAAATTGACTTTAGCAAATGGACCGCTTGGAGTAGGTACATCTTTGTACGTTGCTGTAATAGTTGCGTCTGAAGATGGCATGATCAATACTGTTGTGGCGCTAGAGATATTTGCCACTTCGGAAATATCACCAGTCCATGCATCAAACACTTGACCAGTAGGCGCAGCATTGGCAGAAATATTGATCACTTCACCAGGTTGATATTGTCCAGTTCCGGAGCCATTTACTACTGTCAAATCATATGGTGATGGACAAGGAGTAGGCAGTAACTCTGCCGTTATGGTGACATCAGATGCTGGCATCGTAATCATCGTAGTACTGCTATTGACATTGGCTACGTCCGAAATATCGCCAATCCATGAACCAAAAGCTTCACATATATTAGGTGTATTAGCGGTAATTGTTACCACTTCACCAGCTTCATATGATCCACTTCCAGAACCATTGTTCACGCTAAGTGTAAATGTTGGAATGACAATGTTTTTGTAAGTAGCAGTGACCGAAACATTAGATCCAGGCATGGTGACAGAAGTAGAGGGACTACTAATGTCTGCTACATTTGATATATTGCCAGTCCAAGCATCAAATTCCTGACCGCTGGGAGCTGCATCTGCCACAATTGTGATGTTAGTGCCAGCTTCAAAACTACCGTCTCCCGACCCGTTATTCACCGTAAGATCAAAAGTGGGGTTGGTATCTACCGGACTGATATCTACATAACAAATTTTAGCGTTCTGAGATCCGCTTCCCGGTGCAATAGTTAGTTTTCCGTCACTTACCGTCACAGTAAGATTGTATACGTCGAAATTATCTTCTCCATCAGGGTCAGATACTTGAATTCCTTCGACGTTTAGACTGTTAATTTGATCTGAATGTTCTGAATCACCACAAGCAATTTCTAAGTTGTAATTCCCGTTTTCTAAACTAATTTCCCAAGTTTTGCTTCCACTTTTCTGCATATGGTTGAGTGTCCTTAACCTACTGTCATTAGATCCACCAGATCGATTTCTTGTGTTATTATTGGGACCACCAAGCCATCCATAGCTTAATCCATTACCACGGTTTCCATAGCTACTTCCATTATCACCGATATAACCCGAAGGCGTTGAACCGAATGGTTGGAAGTTAATTTTAATATCTCCTTCAGGAGTGGGAGGGTTATCGTTTCCGTTATCGTCTCCATTATCATTATCGTCGTCTCCGCCGGTGTCTCCACCACCTTGGAAATAGTTGTCAAATGCCTCAAACCATCTTGCCGCCATTTTTTGTTCACCATTACTATTTGGATGAACCCCGTCATAAGTGTCTGAATTAACGTTAAAACCAGAATATTGATCAACGATGATCACTGGAGACTGAGAAGTCGACTTATTTGATGCGAACCCTGGCAAAGCGGCGTTTAGGTCAGGCACTCTTGAATGTTGCGATCTGTTAGAAGGAATAATCTGAGCTACAAAGACAACTACATCTGGATTATCACCACGAAGTAAGTCAATGATCTGACCAATTCGATTTGTCGTAGCCGAAATACTATGCCCATCTGCCATGTCATTAGTTCCGATGTGTATAAGCGCTACGTCAGCAGTATATTGATTGATCCATTGTGATAGCCTTCCAGTTCCTCGACAACCACCATTTCTGCCGTCCAGTATTTCTTTTGCACTCCATCCCCAATGGCCCTCATGGTCGGGATCAAAGTCATTACTGGGAAAAGAATTACAACTATTATTTCTGTCCATAGAACCCACAAAATCCACTTGATACCCAGCGTTGATCATTGATTTATAAAGTGGTCTTCTCCAGCTATTTCTGCTCCCGCTGGCTTGTGTAATACTATTTCCTAGCGGTAAAATTCTAAGTTGTGCTTTAATTTCATCTGGAGCAATTCCCCATAGCAAGAGAAGTATTAGGCAACTGGTAAAAATATTCTTCATGTGTTATACGTATAGTTAATTAATGTTATTCCTTTTAATATCATCTGTTTCATAACCTTATGCTCTTGGAAGCGAGTCATTCATAGATTACCTTCTTAATTTTTCAATAGCGCTTAACATCTGTCACAATTGAAATTGATCGCAATTATCGTCTTGAAATGTTATTAAACATGGATAACAAGAAGGATAATGTTATATAAGTCTATTTAGGAGCTGATGTAAAATCTAACAATATACTGTTGAAATCAACTCTTTTATGTAATTATCATTTGGACTCCGTATCATTAAGTCTTTGGTTGAACTAAGAAAAATTTATTTAGGTCATATTGAGTTTAGATTGCTAATGATATATAAAAAAAGAGGGGAAGCAATTCCCCTCTTTCAAAACAAGTTTTATTGAATGATTAGTCTTTTGGTGAATGACTGATCTGATGTACTCAAGTGAAGCATATAAATGCCAGGGGTAAGATTTTCCTGGAATCTAGTCGCATCGCTGGTCATAGAAAACTCGTTTAGAAGTCTTCCATGAACATCCGTAATGGATACCTTGGCGGCTTTACCTTGCAATCCTGTAGCCTTCAAATTAAAAACGCCTTGACTAGGATTAGGGAAAATGGTCAACCCAAACTGTTCAACCTCAGTACTACCAGAAAACTCTCTAGCATTCCCAGTACCAGTTACTCGAATCTTGTCAATATCTGGAGCAGACACATTATTGTTGAAGAATTTTAGGGAGTTGTCTCCTGCGTTCAAACTAAACGTTTTAGTAAAAGAATCTACCGTTTCCCAGTTTCCAGAATTAACAGTTTGCGACTGAGATGGTCCTCCATTGGCACTCATAAATATTGGTCTTGTAGCACCACTGATATAGAATACCTCTACTTGGTAGTCACCAGCACAAGGAACATTGATATTATTGATAGTTAATGAGTTGTTTGGATTTTTACCCAAGAACCCCACTACTATTCCACCGGAAGAGGCTGATTTATTATTGAACCGTGCCGTTCCGCTGAGTGTATTTCCAGAAGCTTCGCCTTCGATTTCAAAGTCAACGCTAGCACAGTCTCCAGACGGAGGTAAGGCTTTATAAGTGGCTGTTACCGTGATATTCGATGATGGCATAGTGACGGTTGTATTTGCATTGTTCACGTTAGCAACATTCGCAGTACTACCCGTCCATCTATCAAACTCTTGACCTGCAGGAGCAGCGTTAGCTGAAATATTAACTACCGTGCCAGATTCAAAATTACCGTCTCCAGATCCACTGCTTACAGTTAATGTGAATTGAGCTGGTGGTGGCGGTGGCGGTGTTATTCCTCCTGTGGTGTTGATGTCCACGTAACAAATCTTAGCATTTTGAGCACCACTTCCTGGCTTAATGGTTAACCTTCCATCGGTCACTGTAACCATAATTGATGTGAAGATATCCGTATTGTCTTCCCCGTCAGTATCTACCACTTGCACTCCTTCTACGTCAAGAGTATTGATCTGATCCGAATATGATAGGTCTCCACAACCGATTTCTAACTCGTAGTCGCCATTTGGCACGGCTATCTCCCAAGTTCTTGCAGCACCCTTCTGCATATGGTTCAACGTTCTTAACCGTGCATCACTACCTCCAGACCTGTTTCTGGTATTATTATTGGCTCCACCAAGCCATCCATAGCTGAATCCATTTCCTCGATTTCCAAAAGCACTTCCGCCATCTGCTGCATAGCCTGATGGAGTAGAAGCTCCTGAAGGTTGGAAATTGATCTTGGCAAATGGACCTCCAGTAGTAGGCACGTCTTTGTAAGTGGCTGTTACAGCCGTGTATGAAGCCGGCATGGTAACCGTTGTACTTGCGCTATTCTCATCGGCCACTACACCTGTTAAACCACCAGCAGTTACCCATTTATCAAACATTTGTCCAGCTGGCGCAGGGTCGGCCACAATAGAAACTACTGTCCCAGCAGTATAGTTACCGTCACCGGAACCTCCGAGTACTTCGAGAACAAACGTAGGAACATTAACATCCTTGTAGGTCGCTGAAACGGTGACATTGCTTGCTGGCATAGTAATTGTTGTAGTTGCATTTCCAACGTTAGCAACTCCTGATACATTACCTGTCCAAACATCGAATTCCTGACCCGACGGCGCGGCATTAGCCGAAATGGTAATGACTTCACCTGCTTCGTAACTTCCGTCTCCAGAACCACTATTTACTGTTAAATTGAATGTAGGAACAACAATATCTTTATATGTGGCAGTCACCGTAATATTCGAGGAAGGCATGGTGACTGTAGTAGTAGGATCATTAACATCCGCAACATTGGCTACACTACCAGTCCACTGGTCAAACTCCTGTCCTGATGGTGCGGCATTAGCAGAGATATTCACAATTTCTCCAGCCTCGTAGCTACCATCTCCAGAACCGCTATTAACCGTTAAGTCAAAAGTAGGAGTGGGGTCTGAACCAGCAAAGCTGATATCGATATAACAGATCTTGGCATTTTGTGACCCATTTCCTGGAGCAATCGTTAATCGTCCATCATTAACGGTAACTGTAAGGTTATACGTATCAAAATTATCTTGTCCATCAGGATCTGACACTTGGATACCTTCAACGCTAAGGTTGTTCACCTGATCAGGGAATTCAGCATCTCCACAGGCAATTTCTAACAGATAGTCGCCATTTGGAACACCAATTTCCCATGTTCTATCACCACTCTTCTCTAAGTGGTTTAAAGTTCTGAGTCTTAAATCACTGCTACCGCCTGATCTTATCCTTGTGTTTCCATTCGAACCACCAAGCCAGCCGTAGCTAAACCCATTTCTATTACCAAAGGCGGCTCCATTGTCAGAAATATATCCCGCTGGTGTAGAGCCGTTAGGTTGGAAATTGACCTTAACAAATTCTGTTCCAACCGGAATGTCCACATATGTAGCTGTAACCGTGATATTGTTGGCAGGCATGGTAACAGTGGTATTTGGGCTGTTCACATCGGCAATCGCACCCGTACTACCTGTCCACTGATCAAATATTTGTCCACTAGGAGGGGTATCTGCTGAAATATTTACAACCGCTCCTTCAGAGTAACTTCCATCACCAGAACCACTGTTGACGGTTAAGTTAAACTTCGGAGTGTTATCTACTTTGTAAGTCGCGGTGATCGTTACGTTCGAAGAAGGCATGGTAATCGTAGTATTTGCACTATTTACATTGGCGATACCGCTCACGTTACCTGTCCATTTATCAAAAACTTGTCCATTAGGAGCATTGTTGGCAGAAATATTCACTGTACTACCGGCAATAAAATTACCGTCACCGGAACCACTATTAACGGTTAAACTAAAGGTTGGTGGGGGAGGCGTACTACTACCAAAGCTTCCAATGGCCACTACCCAATCTGAGGAGTAGGGAAGAGAAATGGTTTGATTCGAAGAGCTAAGGGTTCCCAATGAAACCTCTTGATAGCCTTTCTTCGTGTCAACAGCTATGGCCTGTTGACTTCCGCTCATGCCTGATAAATTGGCATTAAAGCCAGAAGTGTTTTGCTTGTAAAAAATATAACGTTTGTTGTTACTAGATTTTAACACACGTACACTACCTGTTGACGATAGGTTATTTGCTGTGCTATAGGAAAGGTCAAAACGGTTTTCCCAGAAAATTCGGTGTGCTTCTAATGCATTTGCATTGTTATACTCACCACCGGTGTTATCACCGTCCCAGATAGGGTCGTCTACATCTTTTCCCCCTTCACCATTATCACCAAAGTAGCCAAACCAGCCACCCATACCACCGGCCATGGCAAGGTTCCACATAAGTTCTCTGGTTTTTCTAGAGTTAATACCCCATCGACCGAGAATATTTCTCTCTTCCAGTAAATGAGCTCTATTTTTATCACCATTTAGTTTATTCCTAATTTGGTCATAGTTAGGGATTTCTTGAATAGACTGACCAAGCTCTGAATCACCCTGAGCGTAACCAGTAATGGTTTGATTGGTGCTGCTAAATCTGAGTGATCGAGCAGATAAAGGGTGAGGAAAACCAAGCTTGCTATTAAAGAACGAATTCCAACTGTTCAACTGACTACTGTTGACCCATTCGTGTAAGTCAAACCCATATCCCATCGTCCATGAAGCAAGAGGACCGATTCTTGCGGCTAGATAGCGAGTAATTCTACGGTCTCCGCTTCCATTCGTGCCTCCAGAGAGTCGCTTAGAGCTCATCGCTCTTTCATCATCTCCCCATCTCCAAAAATGAATATGCACCTTTTCTTTACGTGCTTCATCCATTACTTCATCAAGAATATCGAATGCACTCAAGTCAGGATTTGCTGATCCAGGAGAACCAGCTATTCTTCCAAGGTCATTTAAGGTTACGCTCAACAATATGTAAATGGAATTCATTCCATGATCCTTAGCATATTGCGCATATTTGCGTACTTTGTTTCTGGTATTGTTCTTAAAGAACTCTAAAAAAGTATGACGATAACGAGGGGCAATTTGCTTCCCATTATCATCACCGTTCATAATGTTCATAATAAACCCGGTGTAATCACCATTGGGTCCCTTCTGAATGGCGTACTTATTTCCATCGGTCTTCACGAAACCTGTGGCATCCGCATCAGGGTTAGCGCTTACATTGACGGTTCCTGTGTGTCCGTTCAAGTCCCCATCTGAACTACTTGTACTAAAAGTCCAGGTTCCAGGCTTCGTGGGCGTAAAACGAAATTTCCAGGTGTTACCACCTGTATGGAACATTTCAGTAGTATGACTTGCAGAACTTGATGAGTGATTAAAGGTAACTGTAGCCACTAAATCGAACTTATTTCCAGAAGCAGAGTTGTTGCTCACGCTCCATTCCTCAAATTCGTATAGGACGGCACTTCGCGTCCCGAGGTTAGCGGCACTCAGCGTCGAAATACCACTTAAAATTGCAATTAAGCAACAGAAAAAAATTGATGTTTTCTTCATCTTGAAAAATTTAAATATTTAAGTATTTAGTTGTTGACAGTAAAAATCATAGTAATTCATTGACGGGTGTAGTCAATGAAAAAGTAAGGAGATCAGAAAAATATATCAGCGTAGCAAACGGCTTTCATTCAAGCAATCGATAAGATAGAATGCTAGAAATCTTCGCGTAGAACTTCGCACCATACATTAATGACCAATAGGGTTTGAGTATGAGCCAGTATTATGTATTGTCAAGTAGTAATAGCGGTAATAACAAAAAAAGTACTGGATTGGCATATTTGGTACTTCCAGATAAGTTATAGCGATCGGAATTAATCATTGGTAATAGGTATTAGTTGTTAGACGATAAATTTAGATTTTTCTGCGAGACAAAAATTGACTTTTTGTTAACAGTTTTGATAAATACCAATGCGAGGTTGTTTTTTGTTTGATTTTAAGAATGAAAGTTCACAAAGTGAAATTGATTCCGTCAATAGTTATAAAAATAGCATCTTAAAAAGTCAAAATGCTATTTTTGATGCACAAAAAGACAAAAAAACATCAATGTGACTTGAAAAAAACAAACATATTGATGTTTAGTTTCATTCCTGAGTTTACAAAGTTGTAACTTGTTTACTACGGATTTACGAATACCGTATGTATTTCAAAGCGGCCAAAT
>CAYMST010000060.1:0-21184 GCA_964393115.1 uncultured Roseivirgaceae bacterium
CTCTTTTTCACCAACTATAATCATGTAAGGAACCTTTTTAACCTCTGCGTCACGGATTTTACGACCAATTTTTTCATCTCTGTGATCAATAAAACCTCTGATGTCTGCAGCTTGTAAAGAATGATATACCTGATCAGCATATTGTTGATACTTCTCTGAAATTGGCAATACGGCCACTTGTTCTGGAGACAACCATAATGGGAAGTTACCAGCACAGTGTTCTGTAAGTACAGCCACAAATCTCTCCAAAGACCCAAATGGAGCTCTATGTATCATAACGGGGCGATGCTTCTGGTTATCGCTTCCGATGAATTCAAGCTCAAATCGCTCAGGTAGCTGATAGTCTACTTGAATAGTACCCAGCTGCCAACTTCTGCCCAGTGCATCTTTAACCATGAAGTCAAGCTTTGGCCCATAAAATGCGGCTTCACCGGTTTCCACTATAGTGTCTAAGCCCTTTTCTTCAGCAGCCTCTTGGATTTCTCGTTCGGCTCGATCCCAAGCAGCATCTTCACCAATATATTTTGAAGTATTCTCCGGATCTCTTAACGATACTTGAGCGGTGAATTTAGAAAATCCAAGTGCCTTAAATACATATAGTATTAGATCAATGACTTTCTTAAATTCATCTTTTACTTGATCGGGTGTACAAAAAATATGCGCATCATCCTGTGTAAAACCACGAACCCTTGTAAGACCGTGTAGTTCTCCACTTTGCTCATAGCGATATACAGTACCAAATTCCGCTAGTCGGTAAGGAAGTTCTTTATAAGAGCGAGGTCTGGTTTTATAAATCTCACAATGATGCGGACAATTCATTGGTTTTAGAAAAAATTCCTCTCCTTCATTTGGCGTTCTAATAGGCTGAAAGGAATCTTCTCCGTACTTTTCATAGTGCCCCGAGGTGACATACAGGTTTTTGTGTCCGATATGCGGGGTTACGACTGGCTCGTATCCAGCCTTTATTTGAGCTTTTTTCAAAAAACTCTCTAATCTATCCCGTAACATGGCACCTTTCGGTAACCAAAGAGGTAGTCCCATTCCAACTTTCTCGGAGAAGGCAAAAAGCTCTAATTCCTTACCTATTTTTCGGTGATCTCTTTTCTTGGCTTCTTCTAGAAGTTCCAGATATTCCTTTAGCTCTTTTTGCTTCGGAAACGTTATGGCATAAAGTCTTGTTAACTGCTTTCGCGATTCATCTCCCCTCCAGTACGCTCCAGCGATGTTTAATACTTTTATGGCCTTGATAAATCCAGTATGAGGAATATGAGGTCCTCTACATAAATCTGTAAAATTACCTTGTTGGTAGAAGGTGATTTCACCATCATTTAGTCCTTCTATTAATTCCAGCTTGTATTCATCACCCTTCTCTTCAAAATATTTGATGGCATCTGCTTTGGATACCTCCGACCGCTGGTAGGCGTTTTTTTGCTTGGCTAGTTCGAGCATCTTTTTTTCCAGCTCGCCCAACTTATTGGCATCAAATTCCTGATCCCCAAAGTCTACGTCGTAATAGAAGCCGTTTTCGATGGAAGGACCAATGCCAAACTTTGTACCAGGATATAGCACTTCCAATGCCTCAGCCATGAGATGGGCTGATGAATGCCAGAAGGTAGATTTACCGTCTTCATCATTCCACGTTAACAGTTGCAATTGAGCATCTGCTCCTATTGACCGGTTAGCATCCCATATCTCACCATTAACTTTTGCAGATAGCACGTTTCTCGCCAGTCCTTCGCTTATGGATTGAGCTACCTCTAGACTGCTAATACCTGATGGGTACTCACGCACAGAACCATCTGGTAGCGTGATCTTAATATTTTCCTGAGCCATTTAAATGGAATCTATAAAATAGTTACACTTCCAACTTTATCCGTATGACTGATTCTCAACGAATCAATGCCTACGCAAAGAGTCTTAACTTAGTTAGGGTTACTTGATGTATTTTCACCTTCCGTAAGGCGTCGCAAATATGCAATTTTTCTTTGTACTGCATCAACGCGAGCGGCAATATCCTGATCTTTTGGGGATAACTCCAGTGCTTTTTGATACGATCGTAGAGCTGAGGAATAGTACCATTTGGATTCATAGGCTCGAGCGATCTGGATATAAGGAGTTGTCAACGTGCTATCGATGGAGAGCAACTGGTTACTAAACAACAAGACAGAATCTGCAGATTTATAGCGAAGTAGCAAATCACACAGTTCGTTAAAGATTTCTTGTCCGTACGTGGTCGTACTGATGGATGGAATTAGAATGTTCTTGGCACTATCGTATTTTCCGTCAGCGTCTAAGTACCGAGCCATTACAATTTCGTAGTTATCGACAGTACCGCCAGCTGCTAATAACTGGTTTATGGTATTGATAAACTTATCATTTTGATTAAGGTGGGAGTAAAGGGCTAGAAGTTGGTTCAATATAGATTTATTAGTTGGGGCGTAGCTAAGGTAATCTTCAAAACACTTCACGGCGGTTACTGTGTCTCCTAGCTCCAGCAACGCATTCCCTTTGCCAATTTGGTTTTCGGCATTATTAGGGTTTATAGTAATGGATTGATTGTACCAATCGATTGCAGATGTATAGTTCTGTTGCTTCATTTCAAGAGTACCCTTCAACGTATACATTTCGTCTGATTCCAATCCGCTACTCCAAGCATATTGCCAGTGATGGATACACGAGTCTAAATTGTTTTTAGAGAGAAAATACTTGGCTAGTTGAAGTCTTATTTTTGGAGACTTAGAGTTTGCATACAACATTAATAGATGCTCAATATCGACATTATAATCGCTGCCCCAGTTGAAACTTTCCAAAAATAATAGTTGCCGTAAAGCTTCTTTATCATTTCGTTTAGTAGAGGATGACATGTGCTTTATTGAAGAGAGGATAACCTCCTCCAGAGAAGGTTGGGCAGTTGCTTGATCATTATTTCGTTTACACGAGACAATCAAAAGTATCCCTAAGAGCGCTAGTGTACTTTGTATATGCGACATCTAGATAATGAGTTGAAAACCAACTTTAATAGCAAACCTTTCGGTATTTGGCCTGTTGAGGTGTGTTAGTCGATGAACAGCGTCGACTCTAATAAATTTAAGAATGTTTTCAATGCCGTAGCCTAATTCAATATATGGTTTCCCTCCAAGACTGCGTACTTTATCTCTTTGCTGAGCAGGTATTACTGCCAGATTTTCCTTGCGCAAATCCCCAATCAGTAGTTTTCCAGAACCTACTAACCGCCACTTTAGTTTTCTGATGAGTGGAACCTTGCTCAGAATTAGCCCTTGAAACCCATGTTCGACATTCAAGTTAATAAACCTATCGCTAGTAAATTCAAAAAAACGCATCATATTGAAGGCTTTGGGAATATAAGCACGTGTGTTGTTACCTAAATGGTTGCGCAACAGCGGATAAGGAAGAGTATTGAAAATATACATTCCGTTTATCCTGAAGGTTGAGATTCCCAAGAAACCCATTTTTTGTTTTTTAGAAATATTGATTTCAATCTTATGATAGTCAAAGTCACTTCCCAAAACATTGGGTATTCCGTAAGAATAGCGAAGCTTGATAATTGGCCATTTAAGCGTGCCCAAACTACTTCTTTTATTATCATTTATGATATACACCTCATCTTTTGCAAATCGAGTTTCAATGGAGACCTCTGTGGCCTGGAAGCTTGATGTGGTATCTTGACGTTGCTCATTGCTGATGTATTCAAAATCACCGAGAGATCTCGCGTTAATATGATTGAAGCCCAATTTTTGCGTGAATGCTCGAGACAGCTGTTTGGAAAACTCAAACTCTTGAGTTTTTACCTGAAAAGGTTCTATAAGATTTCCAAATCTACTTATGGGTTGAAGCAAGCCAATATTTTCCAGACCATTATTGAGTAGCCAGACCGTTTGAATGTCATTTTCTGTTGAATACTTAAAATAAGTCCAGTTTTCTCGGTCTAGTATCCTTTTCACGCCAAGCCTGTATTTAAACCTTTCATCTTTGAAGCCATAGGCCAGTCTTCCGCTTAATTCCCATTTGTCACTAAACTCAATCGATGTTCTTCCGCCTAAAGCCAATCGTGTGCCCTCAATATCGTTTTTTGCATAGAATGATGTGATTGGTCCTATTTCAAATTTAGGGACATCGTAATATTGGGTAAGAGCAGTTTCAATGATATCCGTATAGGTCTTAATAACAGGTATTTTCTTTAGTGTGTCGATCATTTGATAGACTGACTGCTCGGTGGAGGTAAGTGTATCATGACGAGTTTCAGCCCAGTAGGCATCATTTGATTCGCGAACCAATGGATCCATGAATACTGGCCGCTCATAGAATTCTATATCTTTTGGATCGTTTATATGGATGTCTTTTGCGGAGACATAGAATTTTGCTAATAAGCTAGGAAGTTTCTTAGAAAATTGTGCTACGTCTACAACTACTCGTGATTTCACCGGAAGCCATTGGCCTGTTACGACGGGAGCTAAGTCTTGTTGTATTTTAAGTTTTTCAACAAAGTTGACGTTGGCCGTTTTGTTCACATTGGCGTCCATTCTCTTAAGTGCAAACTCACTTTTAGTGATCCACATGGTGCCCCAAAAAGCGAGTTCTTGCTGCCTTTTAGGAACGAAATCTATTTTGTAACAACTGGTATTGTCAATGATTGCACTGGAGTCTACCAAATGGTATTCATAGTATGCTCTCCAGCCGTCCGCAATTGGAGAGATGAATTCTTTATTGACGATATTCAACCAGTTCTGATAGAAGTTATACTCCTGAAGTGTACCGCCAATAACTTGCGACGTCAATGTGCCGTCCGTAATGCCTAGTCCTGTAATCTTTGTCTTGAGTATTTTCTCGGTTCTCCTACGAGGGTTATTAAGGTAGTACTGACGAGAAATAGCCTCCGAAATAAATACTGGAAGTATGGGTTTCCCATCATCTCCAGCGATTTGATCAATACTGTCCAGTACTTGGGTTACCTTTTGCACGATTTTTCGTTCCCTAAATTTGTCGGTGATGTTATTCACATCAAGCTCTATTTTTGTATAAGTTTCTTGATCATAAGCGCTTAGGGATCGCTTGTCATGTAATGATTTGTTGTCCACGACACTTCTAAGAATTGGCCAAGCTGGATTATCTTTCTTTTTATATTTCTTGGCAGTAATAATGACGTCGCGAAGACTTTGAACACTTTCCTCGAGCTGGAAATCAATAGTCTGTGTCTTGGAGGTACCTAATTTTTTTACTCTTCGATTATACCCAACGTATAATACTTCTATGGAATCTGTTATTGAGGGCGTAACTAATGTGTAGTAACCTTCAAAATCAGTTGTGGTCCCAATAGTTGTACCTGTCAATTTCACATTAGCGAAAGGTACAGGAGTTCCAGATTCGGTCTCTATTACCTTTCCCGAAATAGTATATTTCTGCTGTCCAAGGCAAAAGAACGCAGAGGTGATGAGCCAATAAAAAACAAATATTCTGTTCACAGTTCTTTGATATATGGCAAAATTAATCTGCCTCGTATCAAATTACTTATCGTTGAGGTGGTTTTTTATTTCAATGACATCATCTTGCAAGTTCGTGACAATTGTTTTTATCTCTTCTAGTGATAAGTTGTTTTGATTTGTTGCCGTTGCTGACTGGTCAGGAAATTGTGTACTGATGTATGCTTTTGCTTCCCATACTTCTAATATTTTTTCTGGCTCTACCTCATATGCCGAGTAGGTTTTGTTATCCGATACTAAGTAAAGCTTGTTTTTTTCGGCTAGATAGTTGAATACTCTTTTATATACAACACCTTCATCAGCGGTGACTAGAATATATGTTTGGCCATTGGAGATGTGACTTACTAATTCCACATATTGCCCGATGATTACTGTTCCTGATTGTAAGGGGAGCATAGAGTCTCCTTGGATTTCAAATGCACGGTAAGTAGCATTGTTGGGAAGCATGGGAAGATGAAAATGAGGGAGTTCCTCGACAAAATCAGGATCGGCGTACCCATTTAAATATCCGGCAGATGCCTTCTGAGGGACTAAATCAATGTTTTCTTTGTCTTCTCGATCTACCGTTATAGAAAGTACTTTTAGCTTAGTTTTAGAAGAAGGATTTTCGATTTCCTCATTAGTCATTTCGCTCATGTCGTGATTTACCAACAAATCGATAGAGGTATTGAAATGTTGAGCGATTGTCGATAGCGTAGCTAACTTAGGTTCTGCACGAGCTTCTTCGTATGCACCAACGAGAGAACGTTTGATCCCAATTAAATCAGCAAACTCTGCCTGTGTTTTCTGTGTTTTTTTTCGAAGAAATCGAATATTCCTATGAACCGTTGCCATATCGAAATAGTATCATTTTATGAATTACTAGCCTTACGGAATAAACCAAAAAGAGCTTGTCTTGTCGAGAAAACGAAGTGAACTCTTTTCTTTTGACCGGATTAATCACAATTAATTTTCAAAAATAATGAAATTGAAGTCTTGACCGTGTGAAGTATTTATGGAACTATTCCCGGTAAGGTTTTGGATTGAAAATAAGTGAATATGATGAATGTCACTGTTTACCATCTGATCTAAGCGCGATTTTATGGCTGAAAGTACCTGCCTCAAAGACTGATTTGCGGGTACCAAAACGTAACCATACACCTCCTTTTGACAGACTGTTGCATTAAACTTTACTTGACATTTCCCCGACTTAAGCTTTTTGGCCTTTAGCCGAATTCGATAATCATTTTTCTTTGTCCCATAAAAATTTGGGGTCCATGTTGGACTCCAATTAGTGGTGCTAATCTCTGTTGATAGTCTCATTGCTATTAATTTTAGTTAAAAATAAACCTTTTTGGCTGAAAAAACTAATAAAATTAGTTTTTGTAGGTTTTTGACTGAAGTTTTTAGTGTGATAGAGCTAATCATACCATATCGATAACCTTCATTGAGGGCAGGAGAATAAGATATTTATTAGCTTTGCATTTAGATAAAGCCTTGATATGTTCTTCCCGTGGAAACCACCAATTATCTGCTTCTTAGCGTTTCTAGGAATGCAAAATTACTCCTGGTGTCAGCACTACAGTCAACGTCAGTTGAGCCAGATCTCAATTCTCGATGATGCTATATCAAAATATCATGTAGACTTTGAGGCAAGACAAAAGTCAATCAAAGAGTTTATGCCGAGCTTGTTTATGCAGCAACTCGATCCTAGAAACATGTGCTTCGTTCGTAAGGATTCTCAGTTAGTGGCTAAAGAGATTACTACGATGAACGTAACTTCTCCACAGGATATTCAAACTTTTTTGAATAGAATTAATTTACTCATGGAGGAAAGATATACTGAGCTACTAGAGCTTTTGTCTACTTCGCCAAGTATTGATTTCACCAAAGGTGACTCTTTATATATCTCTACAAATGGTTCTAAGACACTAATGCATCAAGTCGATGACCTGATCATGAAGTGGAATAGGGTTATTAAATTCAGAGTTTTGAAAAACTTGGTTAGCATAGATGATTCCACTTTTCTAAATCAGGAAGCTATCCAAGCTCGAATGCCATCCTTGATCGAAAAGGTAATAGAGACAACAATTTGTGAGGTCGAGCAACAAAGAGAGAAAATCAGTGAAAGAGTATTTGATGCGTATATAAAGGCATATGCATTGGCTTTCGATCCACACACACAGTTTTTTCCCGTAGGTGAAAATGAACATTTTATGTCTAGCCTTTCTTCTTTTGAGTATGGAACTGGCCTAGTTTTTGAAAGAACTCATAAAGGGTATGTCATCACCAATATCCTTCCGAATAGCTCTGCTAGCAAGGAGACAGAAATTCGAATCGGTGACCTACTGGATGCTGTGATCATTAATTACTGAGAGTATACCTGTTGGTTGTATGACAGAGGCGGAATTCGAAAGACAAATTTGGGGACGATCTACACCATCGGTACGCCTTTCTATCCAATCTCAAAAAGATAACCGGTACCGTGAGTTTGATTTGATAAAAGCTCCTTTGGACAACCTGCG
This sequence comes from uncultured Roseivirgaceae bacterium, assembly GCA_964393115.1. Classification (GTDB taxonomy): domain Bacteria; phylum Bacteroidota; class Bacteroidia; order Cytophagales; family Cyclobacteriaceae; genus CAYMST01. The sequence continues at coordinate 8,003 of CAYMST010000060.1, forward strand.
CAACCACACCTTTAGTTTTACATTGAGAAAAGAGATGCATAATGTGGGTTACGTTCGTTTTCCGTCATTTTATTACGCGAACCCAGGTTCTGGAGATAGAAGTTCAGGACAGGATTTGGCGACTATCTTATTAGGCTTCAACACTCAGCAGGTTAATGAACTGGTAGTCGATCTGCGCAATAATGGAGGAGGTTCAATGCAGGAGGCTATTGACCTAGCTGGGTTCTTCGTGGATTATGGGCCACTTTTTATGACTTCCAGCCGAGAGTATCCTGACGGACGTTTAGAAAAGGATACTAAAAAAGGGAGGCTCTTTCGAGGTAAAGTGATTTGGTTAGTCAATAATAGAACTGCCTCAGCGGCAGAATTGGTGGCCGCAACACTTAAGCATTACCCAAATCAATTAGTAGTTGGCTCAGACACATTTGGAAAAGCTACTGGGCAGCTGATTTATCCATTAAGTTACTCGAGTATGGGTAAACCGTTTGGGATGGTAAAGGTCACGATGATAAAAATTTTTGATATTGATGGAAGTTCTTATCAAAGGAATGGAGTAAAACCGGATATCATGGTAGCAGATAATGATCCCTTTAATTTTACTGGGGAGGATACTTACAGCAATTACTTGAAGAATGGTTCTTTGAATAAGTCTTTTGCTCCTAAGAAGAGAAGGCAGCTAGACGTTGAAGTGTTAAAAGCTAAATTGAAGCATTTATCACCTTTTAAGGAATCTACTGTGGGTTATGAATTTAATGACGGGTTTCATGTCCCGTTAGAGATAAAAGGTTTTCAACAGTTTATCAAGGACGCAGCGGAGAAAGAGAGAACAATGTGTTCTATTGAAATTATCGATCAAGAGCTGGATGAAGTATTTAAACCTACCAGCAGTCGTATTAAAGCATCATTGGCTAGTGACCATCTTATAAGTGCTGCCTTTGACATATTTGATCAATGGAATTTAATTGAACCTTAAGTTGAACATGGAAAGAATCATCATTTCACTATCGTTATTTTTATCCTTAAATACTTTGATACTGGCACAACAGAGTGCTGGTATCTATATGTCTAAGTTGGGAGAAGGATACAAGCAAATTCAAAAAGACACTTGGGACTATGTGAAGCAAGTGTCAAGAGGAAGAAATGCCTCAAAGATTGAAAAACGAAGAATTCAGCTTGCTAATACGCTTAGACAATCTAAGCAACGAGCGGCACGAAATGGTGCGTTTGAAGGTGACAATACCCTCAAAACAGCTGTAGTTGACTACCTACACTATTCTTATTTGGTCATAAATGAGGACTATAGACGCATAGTTAATTTGGAAAAAATAGCCGAAGAATCTTATGACGATATGGAAACTTATTTGATGACCAAAGAAGCTGTCAATAAGAAGATGGACTCTATAGCAAATGTTTTGAATGAGGCTGAAGAGTCATTTGCAAAAAAGTATAATATCACACTGTTGAAGGAAGAATCTAGACTTTCTAAAAAGCTGAATAATGCGAATGAAGTCAATGCTTATTACAATAAAGTTTTCCTAGTTTTTTTTAAATGTAATTGGTATGAAAATAGGATGTTGAGTGCCTTCAAAGGAGGAAAAATTAGTGACGTTGAACAATACCGTCAGTCCTTGGAGCAATCCGCGTCAGAAGGAATTGATGATCTTAGGTCTATAGGACTGTATAGAGGGGACCGTCGCTTGAAAGATGCTGGACATTTTGCAATGGAGTTTTTCAGTTCGGAGGCTACTACTCATATCCCAAGACACGTCGACTTCCTGTTGAAACAACAAAGAATGGAAACGGTCAAAAAGAATTTTGATGCGAAAAATAAAAATACCTTAACTCAGCAAGATGTGGATGCCTTTAATAAGACAGTCAGTGAATTCAACGACGCAGTAGCTACCTACAATAAATCATCTCAAATGCTGAATAGAAAGAGAAATGAACAATTTATCGCTTTCGAAAAAGCTATTTCTGGATATTTCGATCGACACATGTAAATGTTGGAGCGCCTCATCAGGTGATGCCCCATAAATGAAAGAAGCCAATCTCAAAGGATTGGCTTCTTTCATTTATGTAAAAAGTTAATAATGCTTGGTAAAACATCTTCGGATGAGATTTCTATCGAAGATAAAAGATAGCATTGCTAGGTGTAAGACTTTGAATAATAGTGGGTTATAGAGTTGTCCAGATTAATATTTCGAACTCTTAAATTATTTTTTTGGTCTCAAAATGTGCATTAGTATGATTGTTGTTAGGTTGCTAAGTGATGTCAACCGCTGGAAGAAATGGCAGTCATGGTTGACCGTCAACTCATACCTAAACATTAAGCTGAAATGACGTATAAGATTACTTATTTTATTTTCTCCATTACCCTGTGTTTTCAGGTTTCAGTGGCCCAGTGGAAACCTATAAACCCAGGGGCAGGAGGCCAGGTGCAAGATATTGTTTCAGACCCAAATCAGCCTGGTACAGTTTATTTAGCCTCAGATATGGAAGGGGTATATAAGAGCAATGATTTTGGACAATCTTGGCATATTACTGGTCAACTGATTCATAACAGAGTATACGCGGTTACTGTGACTCCGGGAAACTCAGATAGAATATTCGTTGGAACTCTTTATGGGCTTCATGTCTCTAACGATGGTGGTGAGAGTTATCAGCTTGTGGATATTACTCGACGAAACTCAATAGGGTGTATTGCGGTGAAGCCTGATGACGCTAATTATATAGTTGCTGGCCTTGGATGGAGGGATGATGATGGATTTCCCCAACGCTTTAATGAAAGTCAAGAAGGTGCTGGAACGGTTGTTATATCTGAAGATGGTGGTGTTACTTGGAAAAAATACGTTTTTGATAGTCAAATTAGCGGTGACCGAAATGTATTTACGATCTCATTTGATCCAACTGATCATGAGGTTATTTATTTGGCATCAAACAGAGGTGCTTTCAAAAGTAGTAATGCTGGTAAGACTTGGAGTAAGTTGGATAAGCCACCAGGAAGCGATCATTGTAAAGGATTGAGCATAAGCCCAGATGGAAAAGTGATCTATGCTGTGTTTAATCGTCCCGGTAAATTGTTCGTAACCAAATCGGATGATATTAACTGGCAATTGGCAATGGATGGACTAGGACCGAATAACTTTTATTGGTACCCAGAAGTAGACCCAAGGTCTTCAGAGACCACACATAAAATACTGATGGGAATGCTAAGACACCGAGAAGGATTGTATGAAGGTACGTTTAAATGGTCCGATGGTGGTATGGTTAGTTATCAGTGGGAACGTATCTGGGATGATGATGATATTTGGGATCGAGGTTGGGATTATGCTACTCCAAATGCAAGAGTCGCTCACTACACCCCCACTACCTGGGATCGTGGGCTTTGGTCAACAACCAATCAGACTATTTATTACGCCACTTTTGCAGCAGATACATTTGCATGGCACAATCGTTATTCTACTCCAAATGATGACTTTCAGGTACCTCATTGGGGCACTACATTCCCTACATACTCAGGAAGAGGTTCAGAGAGTACATATAGTTATGACATAGCCGTTTATGATAACTATATGATTCAAGGACAGGCAGATAATGGTTTTATGGAAAGTTGGGATTTTGGCGTGTCATGGTCTAACATGCAACATCGCCAGCCCGGAGGTGCACCTTTATCTGATGTGCAAGCCGTCGACGTGGCTGATGCTTGGGGAGTGCCAGTGGTCTTGGCACAGGCTACTTCGGGCTATGGGGGAAACGCTAGCGACGGTCGTCTGTATGCCAAGCTGCTTAAAAATTCAGATCCAACGGACAAATGGTTTCATTTAGGTGGAGGACAGAATCGCCTTCAGGGCATTGGAAATGGGATATTAAGAGATATTGCCGTATCTCCTGTAAATCGGGCTAAGGTATTTACATTTTCATCTGGTGATGGACTTTATCTTATTGAGGATATTGGTCAAATGATAGATGCACATGAAAAAGGTAAACGACTTACAGCGAAAAAAATAACAAACGGGGTAGCAGCTGGTGCCAGGAGTGCTAAAAAAATATCTCCTCATCCATTAAACGAAAATGTTGTATTCTTCAATGCTACTACTGGAAGTCAAGGTGTGTACCGAGGTGAGCAAAAAGGAGAAGTATGGCATTGGGAAAAGATATATAACAGCCAAGGCTGGGATGGCGAGATTATTTCATGGGAAAATAAAGGTCAAGTGTGTCTTCTTTATTTTGGCTTGGCTTCTGGCGATCACGGTGATGGTAGTCATGCCGTCGCGGCACTTTCAACGGATGAAGGAAAAAATTGGAACATCATTCTCAATAAAGAAATGGCTATGGAGCTAAAATCAAACATCTGGTTTGATGAGATGAAGGATGTATACACATTTGTTACCAAAGGAGGGCCTGCCGCTTATGAGGATAAAATAGTCGTTAACTATTATAATCATCGCTTACAACTGGGATATGGTATGTTTTTAGGAACCATTCAAGAAGACGGCACCGTAGTATGGGAAGACTGGACTGGAGACTTACATTTTCCGGGTACCACTTCCGGTATTATGGCCAATGAAGATGATAAGATGTATTTCTTTGGCTCGACTGCTGGTGCCGGCGCATGGAAAAGAGAAATTGCACCAGCTCCAGCAAAGCCAGATATACCGCTTGCTCCTAATCAACTAACAGCTGATTTACTTTCGAATAATCTAATTTATCTCTCATGGTCAAGTAGCTCCATTCATGAAAGCGGATTCAGAATTGAACGAAAGGAAAATGATTCAGAGTTCGCTGTAGTAGGGCAAGTTGGAAAAGGAGATACCACCTTTTCAGATACCGGCCTGGAGGCTGAAACTGAATATACATACCGTATTATGGCTTTTAATGAATCTGGAGCTGAGTATAGTCCATTAGCTCATGTGACTACTGAAACACAAGACGTTTCCCTTTGTCGACATCCGAATTTAATTGCAAATGGAGATTTTATGAGTGAACTAAACAATTGGGAATTTTACAACGGGGGCGAAGCAAAAGGGGCGGCATCTGTCGTTTCAGATCCAGAAGAAGGGCAAATAGCCTATTTAAAGATTGATGCTATTACGGGTAAGCAGCAAGATTTACAATTTATATATCCATTTGAGTCACTTAGTGGTCAGAGCGCATATCAAGTGTCCTTTCGAGCGAAAGCAGCGGAGGATAGGATTGCCTTATTTCGTGTAATGATGGATGGTTACCCATGGACAAGCTTTATGGATAGGACAATAGATCTCACTTCAGAAATGCAAGAATTTGGACCTTTTGAGTTTTTCATTACCGATGATCAGTCCAACGTACGCATAGACTTCTTCCTAGGAATGGATGACGAAGATGTGTGGATTTCTGAGGTAAACCTCAAGTCTAATGATAATTGTGTTGATGTACACAGCGTCGTCCTATCAGGTTGTCCGTCGCTGAACCTTAGTGTTAATGAGCAGGTAACTATATCAGCGGATATTCTACCTGAAGAAGCCACGAATAAATCAATCAGCTGGACCGTGATGGATAATACTATTGCCACCGTATCGAGTTCTGGAGTTGTTACTGCTATCAGGAACGGAGAGACAATGGTTATTGCCAGGTCTGACCAAAGTGATATTGCAGATACCTGTACCATTGTCGTCTCGGAAGTTTTAGGAATAGATTTTGAGGCTAAGTCAGAATTTGACATCATACCAAACCCAATTAACCAATTCAATGCTTTTACCTTTCGTTTTCATCGACCGGTAAGTGGCGTATTGACTATTATTAATGTAAATGGTGTGGTTATTGACAAAATCAAGGTTAACCAAAAAACTGAGGCTAATTATTTTTCAAAGGATAAGTTAAGAAAAGGCGTCTATTTCGTTCAATTCAATGATGTTAATGAGAATAACACTGTAAGAAAGCTTCTAATTCGTTAAGTCGGGCTCGTGGTGATGTGAATCGGCTATCTCACAAAGCGCGGTTAAGGATACCAGTGACAAAATACAGGGCGATCGTTATTTTTGATGCTTGAGTCTAAGTAATTTTGAGGAATGTGATATACCTATGGCTTGTTCGGTAGACGTATGTTTACTGTTAATAATAGTATTTACGCTCTAAATATAGTTTCGGAGAAATACTTTATTCAGAATAATAGGCTATGGATTGCTACGTATGAATTGATATGACTGAAGATAGTATTAAGAATTTGAGAGAGGCGCTAAGGTTTTCTCCTGATAACATCCCTTTAAAACTTCACTTGGCAAATCTTTTAAGAGAGTCTGGTAAACTAGATGAGGCGCAGAAAGAATATCAGGAGCTTCTTGAATTTGGTCAGAACGATAAGGCGCAGTATGGACTTGCAGCCATATTTTATGAGAAAAAGCAATATGCTGAGTGTAACGTGATACTAGAACAATTGCTCTTGGCTGACGACGAAAATTTCGACTATCTCTTACTTCATACTAGAGCTCTTGTCGGAGAAAATGATATTGCGCAAGCAATAGAGCAATACCAACGTGTGCTATCCATCAATTCGTTATTCACTGATGAAGAACTAGACAGTAGGCTTCGCCTTGCCGCTACTTCGGATGATTTACTGGACGATGACTTAGAAGATGATTTTATTGAAAAACCAGATCTAAGTTTTGATGACGTGGGGGGAATGGATAATGTGAAGAACGAAATTGATTTGAAAATAATCCAACCGCTAAAACATGCTGATATCTACAAATCTTATGGGAAAAAAGTTGGAGGAGGGATACTCCTATACGGACCTCCCGGATGTGGGAAGACATTTTTAGCTAAGGCCACAGCTGGTCAGGTAAATTCGAAGTTTATTTCAGTGAGCTTGGATGATGTTCTGGATATGTGGATTGGGAATAGTGAAAAGAACTTACATGAGATTTTTCAGCTTGCTAGAGAAAGTGCACCATGCGTATTGTTTTTTGATGAAATAGATGCTCTTGGAGCTAGTAGGGGTGATATGAAACAATCTGCCGGCAGAATGCTCATCAATCAATTTTTACAAGAACTAGATGGCATTAGTCATGACAATGATGGTGTTTTGATTATTGGAGCCACGAATACGCCATGGCATCTAGATGCTGCTTTTCGAAGACCGGGTAGGTTTGACCGAATTATTTTTGTGCCACCACCAGACGAAAAAGCAAGAGAGTCAATTTTTGAACTTAAACTAAAGGAAAAGCCTAAAGAGGCTATTAACTATAATAGTCTGGCTAAGGCTGCGAAATATTTTTCTGGAGCGGACATTGAAGCGGTAGTGGATATTGCCATTGAGTTAGTGCTGGCAGATGCGCTAAAAGCTGGCGTACCAAAACCCCTGACGACTAAACTATTAAAGAACGCGTTGGGTAAACATAAACCAACCACCAAAGAGTGGTTTACTACAGCCAAGAACTTTGCTTTATATGCGAATGAATCGGGATTGTACGATGAGATATTAGATTATCTAAAAATTAAAAAATAGATGATTGATAGTCAACTAGAACGCGCAAGTCTACTGATTCGGCAGCAACGCTATACTGAAGCTCAGAACATATTGATACAAGTTATCGCTAGTAATTCCGATGATCTTCAACCCTACGCTATGCTAGCGGAAGTCTTGGTAGAAACAAAAGAACTAGAAGAGGCCGAGCGAATTACCAATTTGGCGATAGAGAAAGCGCCTCATTACGATGTGCTTTACTATATCAAAGCAAGGGTTATGTTGCATCAGGAAAAATATGTGGTAGCAGAAGAAAATTTAGCGCAAGCCGTACAAATTAACCCTAATGATGGAGATTATTTTGCTCTTTGGTCATCCGTAAAGTTGATTAGAAAGAAGTACCCTGAAGCATTAGAATTGGCCAATAAAGCTTTGGAAGTAGACCCTGATAACATTCATGGGCTCAATATGCGAAGCACAGCGCTATTACGACTCAACAAGAAAGAAGAGTCATTTAATACGATTGAAGGTGCTTTGGGCGAGGATCCGAATAACGCCTATACCCATACGAATTATGGTTGGGGATTATTGGAAAAGGGAGACCATAAAAAGGCTTTAGAGCATTTCAAAAAAGCGCTGAGTATCAATCCAGAGTTCGAATATGCACGAACAGGCATGGCCGAGGCACTTAAGTCGCGTTATTTCGTATATAAGCAATTTTTGAGCTACACCTTGTGGATTAGTAGATTGTCATCTGGATATCAATGGGCCTTTATACTAGGTATGTACCTTGGGTTTCAATATCTGGAAAAGCTAGCCAATGATTACCCAGTTCTTAGTCCATATTTAACTCCTTTATTGATTTTGATGGGACTCGTGGCTTTTTCCACTTGGGTGATTGGTCCGATTAGTAACCTATTCCTAAGACTAAATGTATATGGCAGACATTTACTGGAAAGGGACGAAATTCGTAATTCCAATTACGTCGGAATCTGCTTGATCGTCTTCATAGTTGGGATTATTGGATATTTGATTTCAGGAGTCGATCCATGGCTTACAGTGATTGTATTTGGATTTGCTATGATGGTACCATGCGGATCTATGTTTGCTAGGAGTCGCTATAAAAACGTATTCGTAATTTATACCATTGGATTAGGAATACTAGGCATAGCAGCCATAGGTGTAGCCTTTTTTACAGGCAATCCGCTAAATCTGTTATCCTCTGGATTCATCATGGGCTTTGTCGGATACCAATGGGTCTCCAATTTATTTAGGATAAAGTAGTCTCAACATCTGATCTATACTGCTATATGTTCAAAAACGATTTGTCTTTGCTGCATAGTTGTTCATTATGATCGGATGCATAGGTGTCTGACTAGGATAATGATGACCATTTTTAACAATTGATCAGAAAGGTGTGGAGTGACACCTTATCAGTATTATCTCTACATGATAACTTGATTAATCACTAGTGATATACCCTTAAAACACATTAACCAGAAAAAATGCTAATACGATGATCACAGCTTGAATCGCTATTGCTGCCAAGTGATATCCATTAATAGTCGGGCGTTTAATTATATTCTTAACCATAACACTGTCTCATTTATTATTTATATAAGTAACTCTAAATAATCTCTACTGTTCTGGTAATCTCAATATATAAAGCTGTTATACTACAAATGAGCGTGTTTGGTTGTCTTAAAATGTCTTTTTTACGTAAATAAATTGCTTGTTGAATAACAATTGACATTCGTGTAATAAAACGAAGTGATTTTGAAATTATTTTAATCCGCCCAAAGGGAAAATGTTGCGATGTCTTTGAATTCCATGACTTAAGGAGGTATAAAGGGACACTTAGTTATATGAAGTTTATTCAAGAGCTGATATAAAATCCAGTAACACGTCGCTCACACCAACTCTTTTGTGTAATTATCTTATGGATTACCTATAAATTGAACATTCATATAAAACCAAAAATGGATGAAGCGGATATTGATGCTATTGGCGGAGAAGAACTTTAGAGATATAGAATACATCGTTCCCAGAGCTTTTTTTGAACAGAATGGGGCAGAAGTTAAAACGGCGTCTACATCAGATAGTTCTATCGGTAAATATGGTTATGAAGTGAAAAATGATTTCCGATTGGACATGATTAAACCATCTGATTTTGACGCTATTTTCATTGTCGGTGGAGGAGGATCTCTGCAGTATAAGGATGATGATCTGGCGAAGACTCTGGTTACCTCCTTTCTTGATCTTCAAAAACCAACAGCTGCTATCTGTGCGGCTCCTCAGAACTTGTTGCATTGGGGCCTAGGGCGAAATAGAGAGGTAACGGGATGGAATGAAGATGGTGTTTTTTATGACCTTGCCGTAAAAGTTGGTGCTATTCCGAAAGTTTCAGAAAGCGTTGTAAAAGATGGCTTGATGATCACAGGTAACGGTCCAAGTGCCTCAGAACTAACCGCTAAGGTGCTTTTAGGTGCTTTGGGTATTTAGTTTTTTTTACAGGTTTTATTTGGTCTCTGTTTGGTGCATATTCATCGACATTATCAGTGTCACTGGTCGTGCTTACCTATATTAGATGACAGCAACCAGTGATACAGCTAGCATGAATAAGAGAAAGTTTAAGTCCAAATTGACGCTGAGCAGCGTACTGCTCATCGTGTGCATTGTTAGTGGGAATCTTTTAATAAGTAGTAAACTCAATAAGATTGTTTCCCACGAAGGAGTAATATTAGCCAACTCCGAAGGATCAGATTCAAAAAAGGTCGAATACCTTTCTTGGTCTGATGTAAACGAAAAAATAGACGGCGTATTGTGGATGAGTTATACAACTGCATTTGTATCCGTACTCGTGGTCTTAGTTTTGGCATTCGGTTTTGTAGATCCGTTAGTAGCTGATTTTGAGGAAAATTTGTCAAGAACAAATTCTTCGAACCTCAAGCTTAAGAACTCTCAACGTGAATTACGTAAGGCGTTGTCAAGATTGGTTCAAATGAACAGACAGTTGCTCAATATGCAAATTGAGCTTAAAGGCAAGAACAGAAAGCTTGTCGAATCTGAAAGAAGAATCGTATCCATGAGTGAAGAGCAGCTTAGAACTAATAAGTTACTTCTTGAAGCTCAAGAGATGCTATTACACAATTAAACGATCAAAGATTTTTTTCTTCTATCTGAACTATCTGAATTTCGTTTTTCTGAGACTGTTCTTTTTGAACAGTCTTTTTTTATGCATCGATTTTCCTATACTGCTTGATGGTCAGGATGCAGATCATCGATCTTGAAAGTGATCCTGAAGCACTTCGATGGGATTATATGACGTTTTTGGACGATATTAATAGTTCTCTTACTGTTAGTAGTCTCTAAACCATGGAAAATATACCTTGCCTATCAGTTTAAAACGAATATTTCCTTGGAAATTATTTTATTCGAAGCTTGTTTAAGCGCTAATATAAAACCTAGTAAGATATTGTTCGAACCAACTCTTCTGTAATTATCTCATGGGGTTCATAAAAGATCAGGTTGTGGACGTTGTTAGAGTAAATGCTTTCTCACCTAGAATTAGACAGACTTTGAGGTTTAATAAAATCCATTTGGGAATGAGATTTTGACGCTGGGTTTTAACAATAGATTTGTAGAAGTACTCTAGATGTTAGGGCTTTGCTTAATTATAAAAAGTCTATGTATAAGCTGGTTTAAATCTAATAATACATCTTTCAAATCAACTCTTTTGGGCAATCATCCTATGGATTTTAGATAAATGAAAAGAGGCTGTCAAAAAGTATTTGACAGCCTCTTCATAGCAACCTTATTATTTAATTTTAATTATTAAAGCATGTATTGAAAAAACTCAGCAGAGCAGGTGTAATGATCGTTTCGCCTGGAGCACCGATGGCATCATTAATTTGTGCATGATTATATGCATTACCTGCATCAAGGTAGTCAACAGGAATAGAAGCACCTTGTAATGTTTGGATGAACTTATACTGATCCGCTTTCCAATTAGCACTGCCTCTCATCCCGATAAAAAATCTAGGATAGTATCCACTTGCTCCCCATAAGTTGAATTCCGGAGATGCTTCAAAACACGTATTGGCATCTGTACCAAATGCGTTATGATAGGTAATATTCCCCTCGGTAATAGATTTTTTATAAATATTATAGGCTTCAATATCTATTGAAGCAACACCTTTTAGGCTCTGCATTGGAAAACCTCTACTTTGCAATAAGGATTTTCGGGTTCCCGTTAGAGAAACTAGATGTCCACCAGCACTATGTCCTAGAAGGACCAAATTGTCTTTATCACCATTAAACGTGGTAATATTTTGATAAACCCACATAACAGCATCTGCCACATCATTGTTATGATCTGGGTACTTTACTCTGTAAATATTAGACGGGTTTGCAGGGTTCGGACTTAGGCGATAATTGACGCTAACTAGTACAATGTTATTGCTCATTGCAAGATTGATTTTATTCTGCAATTGTTGGGATTTATCACCTTGTTTCCAACCTCCACCATGTACATAGATCACAACAGGTCTATTAGACATATTAGTAGGGTAATAAATATCCAATTCGTGCAAGTTGCGATTTACACCGGCCATGGTCTTATAGCGCTTCGTCATCCAGTTGTAGTTGTTCACTCCAGACTTTTGGTCTGGAAGGACTAGTCCGTTGGCCTCACCACTTACTTGCTCAAGTGATGAGTCTTCCTGCTGGCAACTAAATAGCATCGCCACGCACAGGAGCGCAATTAGTAATTTGTTTGTCATATAAATGATTAGTTATGTTACGTATACATTTAAAACGAAATCAATTAATGGTTTGGTGGGAAAAAGCGATGAGTTGTTAGTAAACCGGACAAAACCTGCGGAATCACATAGTTTAATGGTCGAAGACTTGATTTAGCTGAACACGGGGTACATTTTGTTATTAGGTAATTTATTGAAAAGCAGAGTTTTGTCGGTCAAAGTGTTGCTTATTAGAAATGTGCCAATTGTTATTCGAAAGGTGCATAATTGAGCGTTTGAGGTGGTTTTGAGAGCTTTTGGACAAATGTTTAGTGCTTTTAAGTCGAAATGAATACGAAACAGTTAATGAGTGGATCATTAGGACAACTATACCTGTATGAGCTCTCAGAAAAAATGGTTTTTGCCTACCGTTTTTGTCTTCTTAATGATTGGTTAATAGTCTCCATTGATGTTTAAAATGCTTCTTAAAGCTTGGTCATGGAGAGCTCGTGAATACCTGTGAATTTTACATGAGTAAATAGAAGCAAAACGAGGATAACATTGTTTACGAATAAGATTCTAAGGTTGAACTAGATAAGGTCATGTAGAATTGTTTTTTCATCATATTTTTGTTGAAAAAAAGAATTGAACGTATTATCAGTTAGTAATCTATCCAAATCTTTTGGTGACCGTTGGTTGTTTGAAGGGGTTTCTTTTGGTTTAAATAAAGGTCAGAAAGCCGCTTTGGTAGGTGCCAATGGAACAGGTAAGTCTACTTTACTCAAAACCATAGTTGGTGCACATGAACCAGATGAAGGGGAGTCTGAAATTCATAAAAGCGCTCGGTTAGGATATTTACTTCAACAACCTGATCTACCCGGTGAACTGTCCATAAGTGATTGCATCCTTCAGGATGACAACGAAGTGGCAAAAACGGTTCGACGCTATCGTGAATTATTGGAAATTGGAGCTGACTCTGAGGAAATGCAAGATGTTCTCGAAAAA
>CAYMST010000061.1:0-2959 GCA_964393115.1 uncultured Roseivirgaceae bacterium
GAGCTAAAACTTCCTAACTCTATTTATAGAATTGATCGGCAGGCTTTCGCAGATAATAAGCTTACAGAATTGGAATTGCCAGTTCCTGAGATATCAGGAGAATGGGTAGCTATTTCAGAATCTGATTTTGATGGTCCGTTAAACATGAGTTATGCTTTTGAGGCAACGGATTATCTAACATCAGAGCAAGATTATATATTTAGTGACTTCGGTTCTATTGTTGACTATATTGGACCAAGTGGTAAAATAGTTATCCCTGATACCTTAAATGATGCTCCCGTATTACGGTTAGGACTCTCTACTTTCCGACGCAAAAATTTAACTCATGTGACACTTCCATTGTCCTTGGAGATGATAGACGGTTATTGTTTTGCCAATAATAAATTAAGCGCAATTGATTTACCAGATTCAATTTTTAGGATTAATTCAGGAGCTTTTGAAGATAATCTGATGGAGAGTCTAGAAATTCCGGCATCAGTGAAAATAGTTGGTCGTAGTGCTTTTCGAAACAATTCACTACGTGCCGTAGACATACCATCATCCGTAGAGAGAATCGAAGCTAGTGCATTTTACAACAACCAATTATCTGATGTACGAATTCCTAACTCGGTAATTCATATTGGTCAGTTTGCATTCGAAGCCAATCAACTAACGACTTTTGAACTACCAACTCCTAGTATGGATGGAGATTGGAGTAGTGGTGCCTCAGGTGAATTAATAACCGATTTTTCTAGAACCTATAATTATTTCGTTCGTGACTTTACTCCATCAGGTGAAAGTTTCAGGTTTGAAAATGGTCGTATCTTCGATTATTACGGACCCGGAGGAGCCATCGTAATACCTGATTCTATTAATAATGAACCAGTCACTTCTTTGGGACCCTGGTCAATGGTAGGAGACAATCTCTGGGACGTTAAAATACCAAATAGTGTCTTAACTATAGGTTTTAATGCATTCAGATTCAATGTGCTTACCGAATTTAAGTTGCCTACTCCGAAATATATTGGAGAGTGGAATATGGGAGAATCTGGTGCTTTGGTACCAAATAGTAGTACTGATTATGTTTTTAATATAAAAAGTACCGATAGTGTCTACGTAATAGAAAACGGGGTGATTACCGAGTATCATGGTAGTGGTGGAGATTTGGTTATTCCAGATAGCGTTGGAGGTGAATTGGTTATCGGTATTGGGGCATCAGCTTTCTATGCTAAAGAGCTTACTAGTGTCGTAATGCCATCTTCTGTAAGGTCAATTCACGAATTTGCTTTCCAGGAGAATTCACTTACTTCGATCTCTTTTCCCGACACGATAGAGTTTATTGGAGCAGGTGCCTTTACTCAAAATTTGTTGACTGAGATCACGATTCCTCGGCATATAGACTCAATTGCAGCAAATACTTTTGCATACAATGAATTGACGGGCGTTGAATTTTCTAACGCTGTATTTTTTATCGGAGAAAGCGCATTTAGAAGTAATAAAATATCTTCCGTAGATCTGCCGGACTCTTTGGCCACCCTCGATCACAATGCTTTTTATGATAATGAATTGACTGAAATAGACTTTCCGACATCACTTGTTTCTGTGGGTCGAAATGCCTTTGCCAATAATAAATTAGAGTCGGTGAAAGTGCCGGCATGGGTAGGGGATTGGTCTACGAGTGTATTTAGTAGTAACGAAATAACTGAAATTACACTTCCAGACAATATGACCGTAATTCCGAATAGTATGTTTGCCAACAACAAACTTACAAGCATTATAATCCCAGATAACGTTGAAGTAATTGCGTCAAGTGCTTTCAGCGAAAACCTTCTCACGTCGTTGGATATACCGGATGGAGTCGCAGTTATAGCTTCTTTTGCATTTAGTAATAACTCGATTCATGAAATTAATCTACCAGGTTCTTTGACAGAAATTGGCTTTGGTGCTTTTCGAAGTAATGAACTTACTAAAGTGGATCTACCACATTCAATTAGTAGAGTAGAAGCTCGCTCCTTTCAAGATAACGTATTGAGTGAAGTTGTTATGAAAGGAAACGTAGAATCTTTAGGGTTTGGCGCCTTTCAAAATAATCAACTAAAACAAATCATTCTTCCTAAAACCATTAAAACTATTGGAGAAGAATGTTTCCAAAATAATTCTCTTGAGGAAGTTGTTTTGCCTGAGTCATTGGTGATCATAGATGAAAAGGCATTTAGCAACAATAAATTAGCGGATATTGGAATCCCTGATCGTGTGAGTTTCATTGGCGCAGGTGCTTTTGATGAAAACACTTTGACTGAGTTTACATTACCCAACACAGTTTCTGATGATTTTGAATTGAATGGTTGGTTAGATAATGATGGAACGCCTTTTTCAAATGGTGATGTAGTAACCAATCTTGAAAATGGTTATTTGTTAGATGTCGAGGACAGTAATCTAACTTTAGTTAGTGTCCATCTAAGTTGTGAAAGTGCAGACCTCGATATTTCTGGAGATTTGGACAGGAACTTTTCTGGAGTGAAAAGTGCCAGTTTTTTAATAGGTAAAGAAAGTTCGTTCAAACTAACTGTTACCTCGAAAATATGTGAGTTTGATGTGAATAGTGTTGATGTTAATACTATTCAGAAGGATACCTTGATTCGAATTGAGGCTGACTTGAAAAACTACGCAATAATTTATATCGACGAAGACGGCTCTCATGAGAATCCTCCTACATATAATTATGAGGATGAAATCACCTTATCAGGTGCTTCAAAGTTAGGCTACACCTTTGGTGGCTGGTTCGGTGAACCAAGTTTTGACACAGAGATTGTTTCTATTGCCAAAGGCAGTATTGAAGATACTACGCTTTACGCAAAGTTTGATTTGATATCATACAATATTGGTTACTCAGATGGTGATCATACGAATGCGGTTAGTTATACAGTAGAGGATGAAATCACCTTATCAGGCGCTTCAAAACTGGGCTATACCTTTGAAG
>CAYMST010000061.1:3059-20479 GCA_964393115.1 uncultured Roseivirgaceae bacterium
GTTACTCAGATGGTGACCATACGAATGCGGTTAGTTATACGGTAGAGGATGAAATCACCTTATCAGGCGCTTCAAAACTGGGCTATACCTTTGAAGGCTGGTATGCTGAACCGACATTTGAGACGGAGGTTACTTCACTAGTTGAGGGTAGTACTGGAGATACCACCCTTTATGCGCAGTTTGATTTGATATCATACAATATTGGTTACTCAGATGGTGACCATACGAATGCGGTTAGTTATACGGTAGAGGATGAAATTACCTTGTCGGCTGCTTCAAAGTTAGGCTACACCTTTGAAGGCTGGTATGCTGAAGAGACTTTTGATTCTAAAGTTACTCATATAACGAAAGGTAGCGTTGGAGATACTGCGTTTTATGCAAAGTTCAATTCCATAGAATACACCATTACTTTTAATGTGGACGGTGGTTCACACGAAAATGTCACAATCTATACGGTAGAACAGGGTATTGATTTGAATGACGCTAGTAAAGCTGGTTATTCATTTGAAGGGTGGTATACAGAAGAGAACTTTGAGAATAAAATTGAAATGATTTCTGAGGGCACGACCGGAGACTTAAGTTTGTTTGCAAAATGGTCTGTAATTAGCAGTGTTTCTAGGGGAAACCAGGCTACCTTGTCAATGTTTCCTAACCCTGCTGCCGATCAAGTACAATTAGAGTTTTCAAATGCGTCAAAGCGTGATATTTCTATTCACGATACGCAAGGAAAGGTTCTATATCAAAGAACCATAGTGGGACATTCAGTGAAAATTATGCTCGACCAACCTGCTGGTGTTTACTTCGTTCGTGTTAAAGAAGAGGGAAATACACAACAGTATAAAATGGTGGTCGAATAAAAATATTCGGCTAAAATATGTGCCTCTTGGCCTTGCCTATAGGTTGTTTATTTAACTAAAAACCCCATCTCTTTCATGCTAAAAGGATGGGGTATATGGAACCTATAAGATAATTATACAAAAGAGTTGGTTTGAATGATGTACTGCTGGATTTTATATCAGCTCTTAAATAGACCTTGTTATAATATCATTTGCAGTAGTGATCAATTCTTAAAAGATGATATTTTTGGTTCACAAAACCAAGATAGCATATCTCATGCTCGATCATATCACTACCATTAACGATGTCATTCAAGCCCTTGATGATGTTATTTCCAAGTCTCAAGACGAACAAAGTCCAGTTGGGTATTTTGCTGCTTTATATCGCAAGGTGACTTTAAAAGTAAAAGAAGGTATCGAGCAAGATTATTTTGAAGATGGACCTAGGATGGAGCAACTAGATGTCATATTCGCCAAACGCTACTTACTTGCTTTGGAGCAATATAAATCGAATACCAATCCTATTGTTTCCTGGAATAGGTCTTTTGAGTACACTAAAAGATACTGGCCGACTGTGTTTCAGCACCTCATGATGGGAATGAACGCGCATATAAACTTGGATTTAGGAATAGCTGCGGCACAGGTATCTATCAACAAAGATATCTCTAGGTTAGAAAATGATTTTAACCGAATCAATGAAGTATTAGCGGGTTTAGTAGAAGATGTTCAACATGATTTGACTGAAATTTGGCCTGAGTTAAAGTGGGTACTTAAGGTCTTTGGACGAGTTGATAATTGGCTTATAAATTTTAGCATGAAGTTAGCTCGAAATGGTGCTTGGCGTTTTGCTACTAAATTATCGAATCATTTATTTGATCAATGGGATGAGGTGATCTCAGAAAGAGATGTAAAGATTGTCAAGACATCAAAACTCATTTCTGATCCGGGCCTGTTGCCACTAATCGTATTTCGATTGATTCGACTTGGCGAAAAAGGTAGCGTGAGCAGAAAGATTATGGACCTGAAAGAATGAGTTAGGGTTGAGTCTGACATTCTCTATTTTCGAAATAGCTGAAAATCTTCTTGACGATTTCAGGGTCTTCAATGATCTCGGGTTTCTTTTTGATATGCTCTAGCCCCCATTCCATTAGTAGTTGAAGAGCTGGAACGATGGTTTTGCCATACGGTGTTAGATAATACTCGGTGCGGGGTGGTACTTCGGCAAAAGTTCTCTTTACAACCATTTCATCCTCTATCAGTTCTTTTAATTGATCATTGTAAACTTTGAGCGATATATCCTGCATATGTTCTTTGAGTTTGCCATACCGAATCCCTTCGAATTGATAGATATACCACAAAATAAGAAATTTCCATTTTCCACTTACAACGCTTAACACAGCAGTCATCGGGCACTGAACAGTAAATTTTTTCATTTTATGTTTTGTGTAAATAATTGGTTATCAATTATACTACACTTTTTGTATAGTATGATGATTTAAGGTAAGTACTTTTTTTTTGAAATTCTAATGCATAAGCTTGTAGTGTTTGCTCTATGGTTATTTAACAGTTAAATAACTGTCTAAAATCTTGACGCATATCGATATTTTAGTCTGATTCCGTTTTCAACAAACATGAGTAAGCTAAAACCGATCAATATGAATATTTATCTTGAATAATTAAAGAAAAATGGTGCTTCCTATGAAATGGATATTCGATTATTTCTAAAATAATTTGGTGTTACATACTCATTCGAATTTAGTCCTCTGCTGATAGTATGACTGCCGTTCTTAATGTCTAGAGGGATGGTTAATTGAGGTCGTCATAATTGTTGATTCGTTAATGAATAACTATATACAACTTGCGCTTTATCAAATACTATTAACGTACTGATTTACATCATGAAGAAGATTATTATCATAAAGGTTTACTGTACTTTTTTGATCCTCTTTACTGGTTTTATGGTTGGCATGTCACTGTTTTCAAGTGCGGATTTTTTTGCTGCATATGGCATAGAAGGCGACTTGTCGTTTCAATACTCTTGGTCCTTTCGTTATTTAGTCATATTGATGGTAATGATCATCGGCCTATTGCTAAATAAGCAAGAAACGCTACTAATCACCCTTACAGCAAGGTTTTTCGTAGACCTTTTTGATGGATTTGGGGTTTTTCTGTATAACACGCCCAGCTATAGCCATGGATGGTTAGCTTTTCATCTTCTGGCTCTACTGGGACCCCAATTGATATTTATAATAATCCTTTTATCGCAAAATATTTATAAGTAAGCTTTAGACAAGCCCTTCACTGGTCTTCCACTTTTCATAAAGTACTAAAACCAGTGACTGACTGGCATGCTTGGAATTTTGAGTATCAGTGCTGTATAGGTCTATACTATTGTCGATACAAGACTGGAATGTTGCTCACTTCTAAGTATTTCTTCGATGATGTTGAGCTCCTCTTGACTGAACTTTCGGTTATTTATAAACCCAATATTGTCTTTGAGTTGTTCAACTCTGCTCGCTCCGATTAAGACGGACGTAACGTTGTTAGTACGGACTACCCAAGCTAGAGCCATTTGGGCCAAGGATTGCCCCCTGTTTAATGCGAGCTCATTTAACCCTTTCACCTTTTCAATCTTAGACTCGGTAATTTGCTCAGACTTCAAATACCGGTTAAGCGCAGCCCTGCTATCGGACGGAATACCAGTTAAGTATTTATTCGTGAGGAGTCCTTGCGCCAATGGTGAAAATGCGATTGCGCCAATACCTTCTTGTTCTAATACATCATAGAGTCTATCATTTTCTGTCCATCGCTCAAACATCGAGTATTTGGGCTGATGAATTAAGCAGCGAACCCCTAGTTGCTTTAGTATAGAAACAGCTGATTTGGTTTGTTCGGCCTTATAATTTGATAACCCTACATAAAGAGCTTTCCCTTGTCGCACTATTTGAGCAAGCGCTTCCATTGTTTCTTCTAATGGAGTCTCTGGGTCCGGCCTATGATGATAAAAAATATCGACATAGTCTAACCCCATGCGTTTAAGGCTTTGATCAAGACTTGCTACCAGGTATTTCTTTGATCCCCAATTACCATATGGTCCATCCCACATGTCATAACCAGCTTTTGTAGAGATGATTAGCTCGTCGCGATAGGCATTAAGATCCTTTGACAGAATCTTTCCAAAGTTCTCTTCTGCACTTCCATATGGAGGCCCATAATTATTGGCTAAGTCAATATGTGTAATGCCAGCGTCAAAGGCTTCGCAAATAATTTTACGTCCGTTTTCGAAAATGTCAACACCGCCAAAGTTTTGCCAGAGTCCCAGCGAAATAATCGGAAGCTTAAGTCCGCTTTTTCCGCATCTCCTATATTCCATCGCATCATAACGAGTTGAACTAGCTAGATATGTCATTCCTTTAGAGAGTTAAGATGATCAATACTTCAAATTTTGTAAAAACGATTCGGTAAACAAAATCAACGACTCATCTAGTATATTTATTGAGTCGGTTAAATGCGTTCTTGTGCTTGAGTATTAAGGGAGAGCTTTGATATAATAAACAATTTAAATAATTAAATTATGAGACAGATATCACTGTTAGTACTCGCTTTGATGTGCCATGTTTTGGTTTTAAAGGCCAATAACCGTTATGAGCAAAGTATGAAGAATGCTATTCCAAAAATCTTCGTTACCAATAACACGACCGAGCTCAGTATGCTCTATCATGAGTTTAAAGATTTATCAAATGATAAAACAAACGATTGGAGACCGGTTTATTATGCTATACTTACGAAGGCGTTTTTACATTTTTTAGAAGAAGATTCGGTCATTAAGTTTAACCATTTGAAACAGGCACTTCAAGAATTGGACGCACTTGATAGCTTTAGTGATTCATTTAGCGATAACGATGTTTGTGAGGTAGTGGCTTTAAAAGGCTTTATTAAAATGTTGGAAATGCAGTATATAAGCGAAGACGTGGCGTATGAAAAAGCTAAACAGGTATATCGGTTATTAGGGTTTGCTTTACAAAAGAACCCCAAAAACCCAAGGGCAAATTTATTTATGGGTCAAATGGAGTATGGGTCGGCTAAATACTTGAAATGGGATACAAAAGGCTGTTGCACTTTAATCGCTCACAGTGTTTCTTTATTCAACGACTTTAAGCCAAAAAAGGCTCTTGACCCATCCTGGGGTAAGCAAATGGCTCTTTTGAGTCTTAATACAAAATGTAATCATTAATAGCTTTTAAGGATGTTTAACGCTGTGATGCTCATAGTACTAATTTCTTTTTCTGTACTCCTTTACTATTTCTTAAACTTTAGAAAAAGAAACGTGTATCGAGTTTATGAGCAAATCTTCGAGTCAAGTGAGCTTCCAATGACTGAGAAAATAAGACTGATATTAAAGTACGGTCTTAGCGATGTCCCTTTTATCATACTTTTTAGTCTGTTGGCCAACATACTGCTCAACGGTAGTAGCTTGGATGGAAAACCTTGGGGAAATATAGTGATAAGTTACAGCTATTCAGCCGCTTTTTGGGTGTTTATGTGGAAGGGTAATCTTTACTTAAGTTATTACCTATGGTACAAATTGGATTGGCTCAAAAAACCGGTTGCTTCTTTTTTTACAACCATAATATCTGTCTCTCTATTAATTTGGGTGGTGAATTTTGTTATCCATTCTTTCTTTGTTCTACTTATTCTAGAACAAGGAATTGAAGTGGCCTGGAAAAGAACTATTGGGAGTAGTGCATACCTTTCAATTATAATTTCCCTTGTTTTATGGTTGTTTTTCTATGGTAGGATGTTTTTGAAGAATTGGAAGGAAAGTGTAGTAAGAGCAGAGCAATTGGAAAAAGAAAATCTTAAGACTAGATACGCCGTTTTGCAGGAACAGCTAAGTCCCCATTTTTTATTCAATAGTTTCAACGTTGTAAGTGATTTGATATACTCTGATCAAGCACTTGCAGTAGATTTCATTCAAAAGCTCTCTAACTTCTATCGGTTCGCAATTGATCATCAATATGATGAATTGGTGCCTTTGAATCAAGAAATGAAAATGGTGAGAAGCTATGTTTTTTTACATCAGACAAGAGTAGGGGAGCGACAGCTCATTTACCATGAAGAAGACTTGACATCGGTAGAAGGCTCCTATGTACCACCTTTCGCAGTACAGCTATTAATTGAAAATGCTATAAAACACAATGAGGTCTCAATGGAAAAAAGGCTTAAAATTGAAGTGTCTGAAAAAGCAGACTACTTACTGGTTAGAAACGACTTAAACCCGAGTTCGAAATCTAGTGGGACAGGTACTGGATTACAGAATATTAGAAGTCGTTATGCTTTTTTTACTAAAAGACAAGTAGAGGTGACTCAGGATGCCAATCAATTTCAAGTAAGATTACCGTTAATTCAAATCGATGAAGTTTGACTTAGTACTAATTATTGAAGATGAGCAGGTGGCGGCCAACCGACTGGTCGCCATGTTGAAGAAGTCGATCGTATATAAATCTATTGTGATACTTGATTCTGTAAAATCTGTGGTGAGTTGGTTTGAAGCAAACGATCAGCCAGATCTAGCTTTTTTTGATATCCAGCTAGCAGATGGTACTTGTTTTGAGGCCTTTACACAAATTAAAGTTGAATGCCCAATAATATTTACTACCGCTTACTCACAGTATATGCAGGAGTCTTTCAAGGTATTTAGTATCGACTACTTACTAAAACCTATTGATCAAAAAGACTTGGATCGCGCTGTCCATAAGTTAAGCCGAGTGATGAAGAATATTGCGCCAGAGTCCGAGAGCCTTTACAAACACCTAAACCAACTCTTGGAGATGGCCGGACAGAGAGAGTATAAAAGACAGTACTTAGTAAAGGTTGGAGAACGATTGTATAAAATACCAGTTGGTGAAATACAAATCTTTTCGAGCGAGGATAAATGCTCGTACCTTATTGATTCCGATGGAAAAAAGATCATTATTGATTTCTCTCTAGAGAAAATTGAACAGCAGGTTGATCCGAAAATGTTTTTTCGGATCAACCGTAAGTTTTTGGTACACCAAAATTATGTTCGAGAGATGCTTGTTTACTCAAGCTCCCGTCTTAAACTGGTTATGGAAAATTACGACTCAACAGATTTGATTGTTGCCAGGGATCGGGTTAATGATTTTAAAACCTGGATGGATCGATAATTAGTCCATACCATAAATTTCGACTTTATCATATACTGCCGGTAGTGCAAACCAGTAGGCGATATAAGATCGGGTAGGAGGAAGCTGTTGTCCTTCTCTCACTCCCTTTACACATCGACCAAAGATATCCCATTGATTTCCTTCGTTGTCTTCCATTACACGAGGCAATCTGTTTTTAAGCGGTGTAAATGTCAACGTAGATACCTCATCAATATCTGCGCTGTAGGCAGCCAAGAAGTTCTGATCTTCGCTTCCTACCACCACGATATTGTTATCCATAATCCGCTCTTCAACGATTTTAACTCGCTCGTTAAAAGTGGAGAAACGAAAAGCGATGACCGAATCTTGCTCAAAAACTGCCAGTACTCGCTCTTTGTTATGGAGACGAGTATCAGCATTGTCAAGAGGGAATATGGTGCTTTGACTAGTTTTATAACTACCATACGGATAGACCCCATACTGTCTTCTATGACCCGTATTTCGCGAGACCACTTTAGTATTTGGGTACATTCTTTGCCATGTAGCCCATGTAGTTTCAATAATTGGGTATTGCTCCGCATTTCTATTGACGTTGCTCCCACTAACGCCATGCATAAGAAGTTGTGACCAGTTTGAGTCAGTGGCGCGATCATAAGGAACAATATTTGAGTTCCAAAGTGAACCAGATACCCCAAAAGTGGTAACCTCTCCGTTTATCTCCCTGTTCCAACAAGTAGCGGATCCCGTAAGAGGACAATAAACAATAGCGTAGTTCATTTTATGAAGCTCATCATTGACGATTTCATGCCAATCCAAAACCTCATGAGGATAGGCAATGGCTTCATCACAACTTACATACCCTACAACAAGCTCATCTTGACCCAGGTAATCTACTTCTGATCGCTCTATTAGCTGCGGTATTTGCAGGGAAGGAATGCCATCTTTCCCCGGACCTCCATCAAATACATCCGCTACCGGTATAGACCATCCGTTTTGAACCGATGCCATTTGGAATTCTGAAGGTGCTCTATTGACAAGTTGTGCTGACTGATCACAGTCGGGTGCAGATAGCTCTCTTGATTCATTGAAAATCAATGTTGGAGACTGAGCCTCATTTCGACAAGAGGCAAACATCAGGATCGCGAATATTAAGCTAAGGTATCGTTTCACTATTAATTTAGTTTAATGTTAGGAGATCGTTTTTAAAACCATATGGCATTACCCTATGATCACAGCCTTTTTTCAATCACTTTGTTCCTTTGTTTTTTAGAAAAGTTAAAATGATAATTCGCACTTAACGTAAGTTTCCATGAAGTAGCCAGCTGTTGACCGTTTACTCTTCTATAAACAGGTAGTGAAGCGAGAGCTTGTAGTGACAACCTTTGGCTGGGATGAATACCTATACCGGGGTTTAAATGAAGCTCTTCACCACCAGTGATGCCATTTAAGTCGTTTCCGTTGCGTATGTCCGATTGGACTGATCGATACCTCATGAGTAACATGGGATCGATTAACAATGACCCAATTGTAAATTGGTCCGTTAAGCCAACTGATAACTGGAGTTCATTTCCTAGTTTATAGTCACCCCATCGCTCGTGATCAAACCTGGTGTTCGTTTGTCGATAATTAAGAATAGATAAGATATTCACATGGTCTCCAAATAACCTGGGTAGGTAAAAATGATACCAAAAGATATTGTCCAGGGTTCCGGATCCCGGCTGTAAGTCAGGGGAGAAGAGTATACCTTGGTTATCTACATTGTTATCGACTCCAGTTGGGAGTTTAACACCATAACCTACTGATAAAGATCCATTTCCTTTTTTTAAACTCAAGACCTTGGCCTTTGCCATAATAATGGCATCACCAAAACCAGCGGTTTGGTCTTGATCTCCACCGACATCTCGAAACTGATCGATGTAGCTGAATATTCCGGTTATGGTAAGCCATTCTAAAACACCGTAGTCTAGTTCGATTATGGCACTTTGAATTTGTCGTAATCGAGCGTTATCACCTTCATGTACGGAATCTTCTGTCATCAGTGTACTCAAGGTATTGATATCATAAGTGGCAACAATCTGGAGTTGACCTTTATCTGAGCCGGCGGTTCCCATATTCGCGCCTACAGATACCCCTCCGGAACAACATCCTTGGCTCCAAATTGCATTGGGCAACGCAACCCAAAGCGTAAGTATGATTATTCCTTGAAACAATGCACGCATACATGGCAATATACACTGGATTTGTATGGGATAGTTGTCCTAAAATGTCTGCAATGCTACATTGAAATGGGTCTGTGAGTTGGAATATCACGAAATGTAAGGGACGTTACATTTTTGAAAGTATGTTAAACAAAAAAGCCGCTCTGAGAACTTCAGACCGGCTTTTTACACGTTTTCAAAAAGCATCAAGCAGCCTTCTTAGCGCTAAATTTTGCTTCCTTAACTTTACTATATTTTTTTACCAACAGTTCCTCAATTTCATTTGAGGTCAAGGCTGGTTGATCTTTCTTGATTTGCTTTATTTCACGCTGCAGTTGCTTAACCGTTTTTGTGCTACCATCTGGGCTCCATCCTGGAGGGCCGAATATATACATGAATTTATGTTTCCAATTTTTGGTGCTGCGCACATCCTTAAATATGTCTTTGTATTCATGCGAAACGATGACTAAAGGGTTATACGAATTTGGAGGATTAGTAACACCATATTTGGTCTCCATTGATTCGTCGAGTGGTAAGTGCGTGCCAAACATCCGATCAAAAATATTTAGATATCCACCGTGATTTTTATCCATGTAGGCAATATTTTGTGCATGATGCACACGATGCTGTGTGTGTGTGTTCATGAAAATTTCTAGAAAACCTAAATGTGGGATGAACTTAGAGTGAAGCTGAAACTGCCACATGGCCTGAATGGCAAGGCAAGAAGCTACCATAACGGGATGAAAGCCTATAGCCGGTAACCATAACCAATAAATTGGCTTGTAGAATAGGGTTACCCATCCATTTCTTACCGCCGTTCCTAAGTTGAAGTTTGGTGATGAGTGATGCACAATATGTGCTGCCCATAGGCATCGCACGGTATGACTTAACCTGTGGTGCCAGTAATAATTAAAGTCATCCGCCACCTGACAAATGATCCAATTGAACCAAATAAAGCTAAATGCCTCCCAGCCCATAATGTTCACTCGCGTATTGCCAACTATCGGATTAAATAGCTCGTATACACCCCAAAACATAAGCAATGAAACTGCTTTTGTGAAGATAGCTAATATGGCGGCGCCAACTCCCATGGAGATACTAGAGCCAAAATCTTTCCACTGATAATTTTCCTTGTCATACTTCAGGCTAATGACAATCTCTACGGCAATTAATAAAACGAAAACTGGTACCGCATACTCAAGCGGGTTTTTCACCGCGAAGCGTTGCGTAATGTCGAATTCCAACATATAGTGTTATTTCTTTCCTTGCGCTAAATTAGCTAAAAAATCAATTCGATCAGATCAATGAAAAACGTTCTGATTGAAGAAACTGATATCTTTCTATCGAATAAACTATTTAGTTACTGGTGCCCAAAGGAATATTAGTCGACAAATAGGCGTGATTCAATAAAAAAAATGCATATTATTGAAGCTAATATTCAGGTATAGTTGTCCGCTATGATAGAAAAATTACACACTAGTCTCCTAACGCCTTCTGAATTGAGTGTAGTTGGTAGTCGTCTGTCCAGATGTATCGAAGAAGCTGCACTCGGTGAAGATTTTATTGAGCGCATTATTCAACTAGTAAAGGCTGATATCAATAAACTAGAGTTAGTTTTGACAGAAGACTTAGCTGATAACAGTACGGAGGAGTTAGCGCGTATGGATGCCGTAAGGGATGACGCATTTACCGCCATGCGTGATTTTGTCAAGGCTTGCGCGAACAGGCAAGACGAAAAGATGTCTACGGCAGGTAAGTTTTTGGTGATGCTGTTTCAGAAACAAGGTTGGGCCTTGCATCATGAGAGCTATGTAAAGGAATCGTCAAAATTGGCATTACTCTTTGATGATCTCAGTCAACCGGAAGCTACAAAAGCAATGGAAACCATAGGAGCCGTGAGTTGGTTTGAAGAACTAAAGGCGGCAGAAAAGGAGTTTGAAAAAGGGTATGAAGCAAACTACTCGTCTGAGGTTAGAATGAACTATACTCGTTTTGGTAAGGTTAGGAATACGCTAAGCAAGCATCTTATTACGCTTCTGGACTGCGTACAAATCACTTCGGAAACTAGAAATTCGGAAGATGTAAAACTGACGATCTCCAAAATAAATGAGATCATCGCTGAAGCCACCCAGGCAGCTAAGAGTCGACGCAAAACCACATATTCGTCATAAGGATATATGAACCCGATCATTGCGAATAGGTAGTTGCTTTCGCCAAATTCAATGAATTGGCAAATAGATTCTAATTGCCGAAATTAATTTCGTTGATGATATAGCTTGTACATCGCTTGGGTTCCCAGATCCGGTCCTGATTGATCTTTCTTTCCAAAAACTTTCTCAAAGTTGTCCAGTGCTGTTTGAAACCCTGGAAATGAACTGTTCATTTGGTTAATTGCTTCTTGATTGATGCGAAGGTCCTTTAACATATGTTTGACCATAAAGCCTGGAGAAAAGTCTTCTTTGCAGATCATGGGGCCTAAGTTTTGAAGCGCCCACGAGCCTGCGGCTCCTTGGCTACACACTTCTACAATGGTTTGCTGATCAACACCTAATTCATCTGCCAATTTTAACCCTTCACATAGCGCAACCATATGGATTCCACAGAGTACTTGATTGACCATCTTCACGGCTTGCCCTTGCCCTACTGGGCCGCAGTGAATCGTTTTTTTTGCTACACAGTTGAAAACAGGCTTCGCTTCTACAAAGTTTTTTTGACTGCCACCTACCATGACTACCAGCTCTCCGTTTTTAGCCCCTACATCTCCCCCAGAAACCGGTGCGTCAATAAACCGATGATTGCTCAAGAGGGAAGTTTTGATGTCAACAGCGGCATCGCGACCGATGGTTGTAAAATCGATGATCAGAGTGTTGGGGTCAAGAGCTGGAAGAATTCTCTTTAATACTCCTTTTACCGATTCTCCGTCGCCAAGGCATAAACAAACAAATTCACAGTTTGCAACCGCTTCTTCTGCCGTTTCGAAGACCTCGCAGCCATTTTGCTTCGCGAACGCGAGTCCCTCACTATTTTCAGTTCGGTTCCATACTCGCACGTTTTTGAAAGAGACAGATTGTACTAAACGAGAGGCCATGTACTTCCCCATAACTCCCATTCCTAAAAAGGCAACATCCATGATAATCTAGAAATTAATTGTTTATGAAACGATTAGACAGCTGAATCCCTTCCAGCCAAATGGATTTACTCAATCAATCTCCAATGGGTTGGTTTACTTCCGGGATTCCATATACTTTTGATGGATAAACATAAATCTTTTCATTGAATTTTAGTCTTTTCATATCCTCCAGAATCACCAAGCAACATGAAGGGTCATTTTCCCGATTGATTCACAAAATTGCTGTTTATAGCATAGCGTTTAGTTTGGCGGTGATGGTGCTATCTATTTTAATTTTAAAAGGATTTCAGGTTTCTGTTGCAGATAAAATATTTCAGTTTACCGGACATTATAACGTGACGAAGTATTCCAGAAGCGCATCTTTAGATCAATATCTAAGTACAAATCAAGCGTTCTTAAACCTAGAGGAAAATCACAAACTTATTCGAGAAGTAAGGCCTTATGCGTATCTAGCTGGACTTGCTAAATCTAAAGAGGTAATTCAGGGAATCTTATTTAAAGGTGTGGAATTATCGCAATCAGAATCTATCAGGAATTTTCTTATTGAAGGGGATTTTCCGGACACCGCATTTTCCGGACGGTACTCTAAGGAAGTAGTGATTAGCGATAGGATGCTCCAAAAGCTGGATGCTCAAATAGGGGATAAGATCTTGGTGTATTTTGTTCAAAATCCCCCGAGATACCGTAAAGTGAAGATCTCTGGCGTGTATCAGACAGGCATGAGTGACTTTGACGATCAAGTAGTAGTAGGAGATATAGATTTAGTACGCCGAATTAATAACTGGCCTGATACGTTGGTTAGTGGGTATGAATTAGTATTGCATAGGGGGTTAGATCCAGATATCTATCACGGTCAGATGTTTGACCTCGTAGGGTACAATCTATACCCAGCGAATATAAAACAGCGTTACATGCAGATTTTTGACTGGCTAAATTTGCTGCCGAGAAACGTCCTGTTGCTCGTTGTGATTATTATGATCGTTTCTTGCTTCAATATGATTTCTATCTTGCTTATTTTGATCATGGAAAGGACTAGAATGATTGGAGTATTGCGAGCACTTGGAACGGGCAAAGCAATGATTAGAAATGTTTTCGGCTATAATGGATTGTTGATTACGGCAAGAGGCATGATCATAGGTAATGCTTTGGCGTTATCACTAGCCTATATCCAGTACACGTTTAAGGTTATAAAACTTGACGCGAAGAGCTATTATATGGCTTATGTGCCGATTGAGTGGGATTGGCAGGGTGTCCTTATCATCAATGCTGTATCCATAGCGGTAATCTATCTCGCTTTGCGAATACCTACAGCAATTATTGCGAAGATAAACCCCGTAGATGCCATTAAGTTTAGTTGACCTTATATTTACCTCTGATCAGTTTGGCCAATTTGTTATTGGTCAAATGGAGTGAATGCTTTACACTAAATTACATACTCAACCTCAATGAGTTTGATTTGGTGTTTAAGTGCCCTATGAACTGGACAGTTCTTGGTAAGAGTTAATGATGCAAATTTCGGTTTAAATATACTTCGTGAATAAACTCTTGATTTTGAGTTGGATAACGCCTAAAATCGCTTCTTTGATAATTTTGGTACTCATCTTCGATTGCCCTTTGGTCCTATCGGTAAAAATAATGGGCACTTCTACGATGTTAAAACCGTATTTCCAAGTGGTAAACTTCATTTCTATTTGAAAGGCATACCCAACAAACTTGATTTTATGGTTAGCTAGTTTTTCTAATACCCTTCTGGAATAGCATTTAAATCCTGCTGTAGGATCCTTGATCGGTAGGCCAGTGAGAAACTGTACGTACATACTTGCTCCATAAGATATTAATACCCGGATCATGGGCCAATTCACGACGTTCACTCCTGATACATAGCGACTGCCAATGGCCATATCTCCATTTCCTTCACTACATGCCTTTTTTAGGCGAATTAGATCATTGGGATTATGGGAGAAGTCAGCATCCATTTCGAATACGTACTGATAGTCACGGTCCAGAGCGAATTTGAATCCTGCCAGGTAGGCTGTTCCAAGCCCTAATTTCCCTTTTCGACAAAGCATGTGCAGCTTGTCACTCCCAAACTCATCTTGAAGTTTACGTACAATATCTGCCGTACCATCAGGAGAATTATCTTCTACAATCAATAAGTGAAAGGGATCTGGAAGGTTAAAAACATACCGGATGATATCCTCAATATTTTCCTTTTCGTTGTAGGTCGGAATGATTACTAGACTGTCGCTCAATTGCTTTAGATTAAATGCTGTGATACCTGATTAAACACCAGTATTAAAAATCGATTGTGACTTAAGTGTACCGGATTACCCTATACTTCATTTAAAACGGCTAAATTATGGTGAACAGATGTAATTTTACCCCAAAATTTGTTAAATGAAGTGTGTTTTTTTGGATAGAGACGGAGTATTGAATGTTGACAGAGGGACCTATAGTTGGGCAGAAGATCACTTCAAGATTTTGCCAAAGGTGCCAGAGACACTTATTGCACTAAAATCCAGAGGCTTTCTATTGGTTGTGGTTACGAATCAGGCAGGAATAGCAAAAGGACTTTATACCGGCGCTGAAGTACTGCAATGTCATGAAAGGTTACAAGCAGCCTCCAACCGGTCTCTAGATGATATCTTTTATTCGCCTCATCATCCATCAGTTTCAGAATCTATAAGTCGTAAGCCAAATTCGCTGTTACTCGAACGTGCGATATCAAAATTTAAAGTAACCGTTGAAGAATCATGGATGATAGGGGATAAGCAACGAGATATCACACCCGCTCAGAATCTGGGTTTGAAAACAATACTTGTAGGTCCCGAAAAATCTACGGCAGATTACACCGTGGAGAAAACGGAACAGATATTGCAGCATATTATTTAAAACCCCAGAGTCTTAAGCATACCATTAGAAGCTTGCTCTTCCATGAATATTTCTGTTTTCAAAGTTCCGTCTTCCTTTTGATCGATAAGCACGTGCTTGGGAGCGGGAATTAAGCAATGTTGGATACCGCCAAAACCTCCCAGTGACTCTTGATACGCTCCGGTATGGAAATAGCCAAAATATAGCTTTTCTCCTGGGTTTATTACGGGTAAAAAGACTTCTCCAATATGCGCTTCTGAGTTATAATAATCCATGCTGTCACAGGTCAATCCACCAATATTGACTTTGTGATAGTGATTTTTCCAGAGGTTAATCGGTAGCAGGATAAACTTTTCATTTAATCCCCAAACATCAGGCAAATGAGTAATAAATGACCCATCCATCATGTACCAAAGTTCCTTATCGTTTTGGAGTTTTTCCCCCAATACAGAGTAAATCACTGCTCCACTTTCTCCTACCGTAAATGATCCAAACTCCGTGAATATGTGCGGTACTTGGACATGATTCTTATTGCAAATCCATTGAATATTTTCAACGATTTGTTCAGTCATATAAGTGTAGTCATACTCAAAATGAATGGAGTTGATGATCGGAAAGCCACCACCAATATCAACAGAATCTAATTCCGGACATAGCTTTTTGAGTTCGCAGTATTTAAAAATGAATCGACTGAGTTCGCTCCAATAATAAGAAGTGTCCTTAATTCCTTTATTGACGAAGAAGTGCAACATTTTGAGTGACACATTGGGATCATCCTTTATTTTCTCCTTATAAAGTTCGTTGACGTCCCCGTAGCGAACCCCGAGTCTAGATGTATAGAAGGCAAAATTGGGTTCCTCGTCGGAGGCCACGCGTATACCTACTTGATATGGTTGCTGACAGTGCTCCTTGTAATAATCGATTTCTTCCAGATTATCTAAGACAGGAATACAACGGAAGCCATCATTGATCAACTCTGCAATGTATTGTTGATAGAGTGGTCTCTTAAAGCCATTGCAAATAATATACGTCTCCTTGGTCAACTTTCCCTCTTCGTATAAGGCTCGGATGATCGGGATGTCAAATGCCGAAGAGGTTTCTATATGAGCACCGTTTTCCAGTGTTTTCTCCAGAACGAACTTAAAGTGCGAGGACTTGGTGCAATAACAATATGTGTAATCAGCTGAATAGTTGAATTTTTTGATGGCATCACTAAACAGCTTTTTCGCCCGAGTGATATTATGCGCAATCCTGGGAAGGTAGGTTAGCTTTAGTGGTGTTCCATATTGTTCGATGATGCCCATTAAGTCAACACCATTGAAGAATAAGCTTTCATCTTTCGTCTCAAACTCTTGAGTAGGGTAGTAGAAAGTCTGATTTATGAGGTCTTTATATGTTTTCAACCCAATAGAAATTTAAACTGGGCAAAGAAAGTAAGTTTTCACCCTTTTGATGAAGAGATAAAAACGAAAAATTTATCCTTTTTGAGGGGTCATGGAGATGTAAATGAGGAATAAGATGGCAGAATGAATTCTCCATTCGTCAGAAAAACTAAATTTGCCGCGTAAACTATTGAGTATGCAGTTAGAATTAGAGTTGGCAAAGCACATTCAAGGTGCTTTTAAGGATTTGTTTGATGTAGAGCTGGGTATTGAAGAGGTATCCTTTCAACCAACCCGTAAGGAATTTGTTGGATCGCATACTTTTGTGACCTTTCCTTTTGGTAGACAAACCAAATTAAAGCCTCACGAAACTGCTGAAAAAATTGGTCAGCATTTGATGTCCAATGCAAATATTCTCAAGTCATACAACGTGTTAAAGGGCTTCCTTAACCTGGAACTTTCGGATGAAATATGGTTAGATATTGTGAAGGCCATAGCATCAACTAAGGATTATGGGAAATGGAAATTGAATGGCCAAAAGGTAATGGTAGAATATTCTTCTCCGAATACCAATAAACCATTGCATCTTGGACACCTAAGAAACAACTTTTTAGGGTATTCTGTGTCACAAATACTCGAAGCTTCAGGTTATGAAGTGCAGAAAGTGAATTTGATCAATGACCGTGGGATACATATCTGTAAGTCCATGATAGCCTATCAGAAGTTTGGTCATCAAGAGACGCCCGAATCCAGTGGGATCAAAGGCGACCATTTGGTAGGTAAGTATTATGTTGTATTTGATAAAGCATATAAACAGGAAATAGAAACGTTGATTG
>CAYMST010000062.1:0-20164 GCA_964393115.1 uncultured Roseivirgaceae bacterium
GTGTATGTCGCTCACCTTCTTACTAAATTTTACAGCAAAGAAGTTTGCTAATATTGGAAAACTTCCCATTTGGCATAGGTACGGTGATGGATATGAATTAAACCTTTAACTTATTACAGCGGTTAGGTTATTTGCGATAATACTTCCAAGCATATCATCTGTTTAAAACCGTTAATTTGATTATCACTAATCAATTAGAAAGTTTAATGTATTTGTATTGTAGATTCTTCTACATGAATATTTTTATGCAAAGTCCATAATACAGTTACATTATAGAATTGATTTAAACGACATGTTGCTACATTTTAAATCAGTTCGTATAATAGACTTTATATAAATTCAATGATTAAATTTAGTCTGCAGAACAGAATAATGAATTCATTGGAAACCATCGAAAAACAATACCCTCTTCAGGTGGACCTGAGTAATTGTGCAAAAGAACCAATACATATTATCAATCGCATTCAACCGCACGGGGTTTTATTGACTTATCTTTTTGAAAGTGAAAAAATTATCAGATGTAGTGATAATAGTAATCGTATAATCAGTTATTCACCTGTTGAGCTAATTGACCAGCCAATCAGTAAAATATTAAGTAAGCAAACGATCGATACTGTTCGTGAAAAACTCAGTGTCGACCCGACCTATTTTATGGATGTTACAATTGGGAGTGTTAAAGCGACCTTAATTGTTCATAAAAGAGGTGAAGAGGTTGTTGCCGAATTGGAACCCAGTAAAGCGACGGTAAACCCTTTTGAATATCAGACTCAGCTGACCTCCATTGTGTCTAAAATTAACTCCTTAGAGTCTGTGAGCCAGATGTGCGATCAGACCGTTCATTTGCTTAGCGAGTATCTAGGTTTTGACAGAGTTATGATCTACAAGTTTGACGATGATTGGAACGGAAAAGTGATTGCGGAAATCAGGGAGGAAAACCTAGAACCTTGGTTAGGTTTGCAATACCCGGCATCCGATATTCCCAGTCAAGCTCGCCAATTATTTCTAAAGCAGGGTATTAGACTTATACCCAACGTCTCATATGAGTCCAGTCAGATTATTTCTTCTGATAAGGTGAGTGATAATCCAGTAGACTTAAGTAATTCGGAACTAAGGGCTGTTTCATCAATGCATGTGGAATATCTCAAAAACATGAAGGTGTCGTCAACTCTGACGGCGGCTATAGTGCATAATGGCGCACTTTGGGGATTAATAGCATGTCATCATTACTCGCCAAAATATGTCAATTACTACCAGCGACTAGCCTGTAAACTGCTTACACAGGTGTTTTCTTCACAGCTTGGACTTACCCTATCGAACACATTATTACAACAAGCTAACCGAACTTCTAAGGTCAGGTCAAAGCTCATCGAACAAATGAGCCGTTCTTGGGACGTTGTCAAAGGAATGGAGAATTTTGACGTTGGACCAATGGAACTAGTCGAATGCGATGGGTTTTGCAGTTTGCTAGAAGGAAAACTTACCTGCTTTGGTGAGACTCCTTCAGTAGACAAGATAAACGAGCTAGTAGATTGGCTCTTGGAAAATGCATGTGATGATGTTTATTCTACGAGCAACCTGGGGGTTGAATTCCCTGCGTCAACTCGCTATGCTAAACAATGTTCGGGTGTTTTAGTGATATTCTTGTCGAGGGAAAAGAGAGAACTGTTAGTTTGGTTTAGAAAAGAAAAAATAGAAACGATAAATTGGGCTGGCAATCCTAGGGAGAAGGTATTTATAGAAAAGGATGGAAGTTTGCATCCAAGACGATCATTTGAGAGATGGAAAGAGACTCAAAAAGGACGGTCTTTACCATGGCAAAATTTTGAGGTTCAGTCTGTTAAGTCTTTTGGTTCAGAAATTAAAAAACTGGTAATAAAGCAGTATGACAAGATTAGTGCTTTGAATAAAGAGTTTGATCAAGCCTATAAAGCGTTGGAATCATTTAGTTATAGCGTCTCGCATGATTTACGGGCGCCATTAAGAGGAATCGATGGCTTTGCTCAGTTGATAAAGGAAGAATATTATGACCGCCTAGACGAAATGGGCAAATCGGCTATTCAAACTATCATAAGTTCCACTCAGCAAATGAATACTATCATAGATGACATTCTGGCCTATTCAGGACTCGGCAAGAAAGAAATGAGAATGGGCTTTTTTCCAATGGACAAGGTCATTCATGAGGTATTGAGTTTACTGACCAATACGTACCACGAAGTAAATATTAAGGATATCCCTTTATTACCTGAAGTATATGGAGACTATACAATGATCAAACTTATGATGACCAACTTATTGGAAAATGCTATGAAGTATTCCAGTAAGCAGCATGCACCGTTAGTGGAAATAGGGGTATTATCAAATACAGAAGGCATCACCTTCTTTGTTAGGGATAATGGTATTGGCATGGAGCAAAAACACCTAAACAAGATTTTTGATGTGTTTAATCGTGTTGCAGGAGGGGAGTATCCTGGCTCAGGCGTGGGATTAGCCATAGTAAAACGAATTATTGAGATTCATCAAGGACTAATTTGGGTTGAAAGCAAGCTAGGCCATGGCAGTACCTTCTATTTCCGCATAGGTGAAGTGCGCGAGATTGATAGGGTAGTGCTTTACTGAATTTAGTTCAAAGGTATTGGCAGGACTCATTCAAATTAGCAGAGGGGAGTGATACAAAATAACAAAAATTACGTAGTTTTAATGTTTGCATCAGAACCATGGTAGCCTATACTTTTTCTCTAGAATGATTAATAAGAAATTTAAAATCCTTCTTATTGAGGATAACCCAGTTGACGCTCAATTGATAAAAATCGAACTTGGTAAAATTCTCACTGCTCACGAAGCTGTTGTAGTCAGTAAAATGATCGAGGTGGAGGAGGCAATTCCCTTTTTGAAACCAGATATTATTTTAAGCGATTATAACCTAAACAGTTTCAACGGAATGGATGTCTTAAACCTTGTAAATCAATTGCCCTATGAGATCCCTCTTATTTTTGTAACAGGAACAATAAACGACGAAGAAGTTGCGGCGAATACCATTCTAAATGGTGCCTCAGGTTATGTTCTGAAAAATAACATTACCCATTTACATGAAAGGTTACTTCCTCATTTTGAGAAATTGATCACCTTTCGAACGTTAGAAAATATTAAATTGAAGCTAGATAGCCTGGTGGTCGATATAGAGGCATACCTAGCAGATAGTGATCTTGATACCACCCACGAAGCAAAGGAATTAAGTGAAATCAAACAATTTCTTGATCGATATCGAGTGTAAGGCATGCTTTCAGAGTATTTAAAAAGTGGAACTAGAGAAATACATGAGTCGACAGAGGAGCAAAGCGACGCCAGATTTATTATGGATTGTTCCATAACCATGGCGCAATATGTTGCTATGGTCACCAATTATTATCAGGTATATCGAGGATTGGAATTGGAAATTGGCAGTGTGATCACCCACGTGGATCATGGTATAAACAAATATTTGACGAATGAGAAAAGTACGTTGTTATATAAGGATTTACGGGAGATGTTGGATTCAAAAGCTCTAGCGCAAGTTGTCCCCATAAATTTTGAGGTGGGCTCATACCCACAAGCAGTTGGTATGATGTATGTGATGGAAGGTTCTATGTTGGGCAATAGCATGATTTCGAAAAAAATTGGTGATTGTGATGCATTGGCTGCGATCAATCGATTTCATTTTTTTGATCCAAATAGAAAAATGGATGTCATGCGTTGGAAGAGTTTTAAGCAAGCGTTGGATTCAATTGTTTTTACCGAGAGTGAACATGAAGAATGCTTGGATGGAGCAACCTACGCTTTTAAGAGTTTCGGAGCCTGAAATAGTGCTTTTTTTATTCACAAAAAGCTGGTAATCGGATATATATAAGTTTATTCACCATCCAAAACGCTCTTGTCAACTTTGTTGTCAAGAGCGTTTTGGAGGTCAAAAACTGCTCATTTAATTAAGGATATAGTCTTTTATGCTCGTACAACCTGATGAAGTTTTGGAGGGTGCACCAAACTCCAAAGATTTTAGAATAATTGGAATAGGGACTAGCGCTGGTGGTTTAGAATGCCTTAAAGAGTTTTTTGAATGCGTTCCTGATGACTGTCCTCATAGTTTTGTCATCATCCAGCACTTATCACCAGACTACAAAAGTCTGATGCCAGAACTTTTGGCCAAGAAGACGAAGCTTGCGATCCGTGAAGTCGCCCATAACACACCAATTGAAAAAGGGACCATATACCTTATCCCTCCTAAAAAGAATATGACCATACTGGATAGGGTATTGTCATTAACCAACAAAACAGAAAGTAATAGTTTAGAGCTACCTATTGACATTTTCTTTAAATCTTTAGCAAAGAGCGAGAAAGAAAAATCTATAGGAGTAATACTTAGCGGAACCGGAAGCGATGGTACCGCAGGGCTGTCCGCCATTAAAGATCATCATGGTGTCACCTTTGTGCAGATACCGGAAGAGGCTAAGTTCGATGGAATGCCCAAAAGCGCGATTCAAACGGGGAAGATTGACTATGTCCTGCCCATTAGAGACATGCATCTAGAACTAGTAAATGCGATAAAGACCTTTGATTCCGATAGAACGTTATACAACCATATTTTTGAACGAAAGAATGTTTTTGCCTCAGTCATTGATATTCTAAGCTCCGTATCTGATATCGACTTTCGAGAGTACAAATTGCCTACGCTGATAAGGCGTATCGAAAGAAGAATGATAACGAACCGCTTTACAAAACTAGAAGATTACTTAGATTATTTAAGAGGCAATAAACACGAGGTAAACACACTTTACCATGAATTTCTCATTGGTGTCACGAAATTTTTTCGAGACGATGAGCCTTGGAAAGTGCTTCAAGAGCAAGTTATTCCTTCATTAGTAAGTGAGAAAAAT
The DNA here is from genome assembly GCA_964393115.1 of uncultured Roseivirgaceae bacterium. GTDB lineage: Bacteria > Bacteroidota > Bacteroidia > Cytophagales > Cyclobacteriaceae > CAYMST01. Next base: position 4,908 of record CAYMST010000062.1, read on the forward strand.
ACCGATAAAGATACCCTTAAAGTTTGGGTGGTGGGGTGTAGTACAGGAGAGGAAACATACTCTCTCGCCATTTTACTCAATGAAGAAATAGCCAAACAAAATAAAGCTTTAAAGGCTAAGATTTTTGCTAGTGATGTAGAACAAGGCTTCCTAGATATCGCTGCCAAGGGGGTGTATCCAGAGTCTATCACAGAGGACATCTTTCCAGATTGGTTGACCACTTATTTCGCTTTAGAGAACGGCAAGTATCGTGTCAGTAAAGATATTAGGAGGATGGTCATTTTCAATTCTCACAATGTATTGAGGGACCCTCCTTTTAGTCATATGGATCTGGTAATATGCCGGAACCTACTCATTTACTTTAAACCTCATGCTCAGCGAAAAGCACTCGGTAACTTACATTATTCACTCAAGCTTGGAGGTCACTTGCTTTTGGGATCGAGCGAAACGGTAGGAACTCTTAAATCGGTTTTTAGTGAGGTTAGTAGGCGAGCGAAAGTGTTTCAAAAAACTAAGAACCTAAGTCCATACTACGCCGACGGGTTTAAAAGATCCGGAAATCCACAAGTGAGTTTTCAGGTGAATACGGCCATGACGAGAAGGTCCGAGAACAATATTGCAGAACTTACTACAGCTGTTATTACAGAAGAAATAGGGGTTGTAAGCGTTCATATTGATCAGGATAATAATATCATTGATGCCTCGGGGGAAGCTAAAAAATATATTCAAGTCCCACAAAAGGGCTTTACGGTCAATATTCTTAAGATGCTTCCTGAGTCACTGTCTTTAGCCTTGAGTACAGCTATCAATAAGGCTAGGAAACAAAAGGAACGTGTTCAATACAAGAACGTATCTTTTACACGAGAGAACGCACAAGAAGTAGTTAATATATTTGTAAGTCCAGTGGACTCCCCTGATCTTAAGATGCTATCAAGTCTTCTAGTGGTATTTGTGCCGCAAAACGAAATCAAGCGGCCTAAGGCCCAAGTTGTTCTGGATAGTGCTGAAGATTATGGTAGTCAGAGGCTCACGGAATTGGAGGAGGAACTTAAGGATACGCGTGAAAACCTTCAAAACACCATTGAGGAGGTGGAAACGAGTAATGAGGAACTTCAGGCTACGAATGAAGAGTTGCTGGCAGCAAATGAGGAGTTGCAAAGTACAAATGAGGAGTTACAATCAGTTAATGAGGAATTGTATGCAGTAAACGCTGAGTATCAGGAAAAAATCGAGGACCTGGCGGCGTTAAATGATGACATCAATAACTTGCTTGACAGTACGCTTATAGGAACTATTTTCTTAGACAAGGAACTTGCTATTCGAAAATTCACCCCAACAATTACCAAACTGTTTCATCTTCGGGAAGATGACATCGGTCGCCCGATAACACATTTTAATAACACGTATAATATAGACCACCAAGAGTTTGTGTCCATGATAAATGAGGTGCAGGACTCTGGAACTCCTAAGTCCCAAGAGATTTGTACTCATGACAATACATGGTATCTATTGAGTATAAATCCTTTTGTCAACTCAAAGGAAGAAGTGGACGGGACAGTCATTAGTTATACCGACATCACTGATATCAAGAAAATTGAGGAGCAAGTGGAGTATGAACGTCAACGCTTTCGTTCTATTTTTCACTACAGTCCTTTTGGGGTCTGTTTTGCTAATCTTGACGGTTTCATTATTGACGCCAACGATAAGTTCTGCGATATTATGGGAGTCAATGAAGAAGAGGTGAGAAATGTATCTATTGCCTCACTAACTGAAGATGACTTAACGACAACTCAAGAAAACCTGAATAAGCTTTACACGCAAGAGATTCCGTTTTTTCAACTCGAGAAGCAGTACCGTCGACAAGACAATAGTAGTCTTATTTGGGCAACCATGACCTGCATTTTAATTGATGATAGTGCGACCAAAAGCAAGCTTTTCGTAGGAATTATTGAGGATATTTCAGAAAAAAGAAATACGTTAAACTTACTTCAACGGTCGGATTTTATCATTCAAAATTCTAACGATGCCATTTCACGAGTTGATGGAAATGGCAATATTAACTATGTGAACAATGCCTACACAGAGATGCTCGGGTATACCATTGATGACATTAAAAATTTGAATGTCATCGACATAGATCAGATAGTGAATACAAAAACCAAATGGCTGGAAAATTGGACGGCGCTCAAAGAACTGAAGAATAGAATTATCGAAAGCGAAATCGTTACCAAGTCGGGAGTAGTGAAAAAGGTAGAGCTTTCTATTAAGTATGTCAGAGATGAAGAGTCGGAGTTTATAATTGTATTTCTTAGAGACATTACAGAACGCAAGAAAATCGAGTTTGAGCGTAAGCGAAAAGAAGAGCTTGAAAGGAAAAATCAAGAACTTGAACGATTTGTGTATATCGCCTCTCATGACCTTCAAGAGCCGTTGCATACCATTGTTGCACAACTGGAAATGTTAAAGGATGATTCGGAAACACATTTCTCTGAAGATGCACAGTTGGGACTTAAATATATTTCTAGCTCCACCACGCGTATGAGCGCATTGATTAGGGGGTTGCTAGACTATTCCAGACTTGGGAGAGTCGATCAACTCACGCTTGTAGACACCAATCATGTCATGAGTACTATTTTGGCAGATCTAAAAGGACTTATAATCAGAAATGAAGCAGAGATTACCGTAGACCAATTACCGAGCTTGTATGTTTATGAAACTCATTTTCGTCTATTGCTTCAAAATTTGATTAGCAATGCGATTAAGTTTAAGGATAAGAACCGAAGATCGCAGGTCCACGTCGAAGCACTTGAAATGGATTTGTATTGGCAGTTTATGGTTTCAGACAATGGTATCGGAATAGATCCAAAACATCAAAAGATGATTTTTGAGATATTCAAAAGGATCAATAAGCGAAGAGAGTATGAAGGAACAGGGATTGGCTTAGCCCACTGCTTGAAAATCGCAGAACTGCATGGTGGTAAAATATGGGTAGAGAGTGAATTTGGCACTGGTAGTAAATTTTACTTTACAATACCAAAAAAATAAGTTAGATTTATCTTATATAAAGTATAAACTAACAACCAGTAGATATGAGATTTCAGGTTCATTCTGTCCTGCTTGTAGATGATAACGAAGCAGTAAATTTCGCGCACAAGAAACTTATTTCAACCATCGATGATTGCATAAATATTGCCATAGCAGAAGATGGTTCAGAAGCAATTGCTCATCTCGAAAATACCTCCGGTACAGAGAGTTATCCGGATATCATTTTTTTGGATATTAATATGCCCGGCATGGATGGATGGCAGTTCCTAGATACCTTTGAAGAAAATTACCTTAATAAAAGCAAGGCGATTATCATCGTCATGGTCACAACGTCTTTTAACCCCGAGGATAAGAAGAAGTTTGAGAGCTATAAGTTTGTGCATCAGTATCTCAATAAGCCACTCAAGAAATCAGATGTTTCTGCTGTATTTTCAGAATACTTTTCAAGAATGAAAAGAGGAGATAACGTGTTTGCGTAGCGCATCACTGATGAACTGTTTTATATAAGGTCTGTTTAAGGGTTGTTATAGAAACCAGCCACACGTCTTCAAACCAACTCTTTTGTGTAATTACATTATGGTTCCTTTACACTATTGTAAACGAAGGTGCCGTCTAGAATAGTAATCTAATATTGGAATGCCATTAGCGCGATTCCGACAAATCATGGTGGAAACATAATCTTATTGATAATTGGAGGACAGGCTAGAGGTATATTTGTCGTTATAACCTCAACTGAATTCGTCGAACGTGATTTAGTTATTCACCGAAAATTATACCAAAATGAAAAAGCTATTACAAGTTCTATTTATCGTTGGCCTTTCAGCTTGTTCTGGATCTGATGAACCGAAAGGTGATATTTATACTATCGACGGAGTCGCCATTGGTGGCTTTGATCTCGTTTCATATTTCGAACAAGGAGAGGCATTGCATGGAACGCTAGATCAAAAGAGTATCTATAACGAGGCAACATACTATTTTGCCAATGCTAAAAATAAAACGCTTTTCGATGCTAACCCTGAAAAATACCTTCCTGCTTACGGAGGATGGTGTGCTTATGCAGTTGCTGAAAACTCCATTAAAATGGAACCAGACCCTACACTTTGGAAGATTCAAGATGGTCGATTGCTGCTTTTTTACAGTGACTGGCTAACACCGATTACAGGAAAGCTATCGGATGCCTGGAATGAGAATGAGAAAGAAAATTTAGTAAAAGCTGACAGAAACTGGGAAAATATAAAATCCCAAAAGGCACAATAGTTCTGGTAGTTCGATTCTTAGCGGTTCTGTATGCGGCATTTGAAAAATAAAAAACAACGCTAGCATACTTTATAAAGGAGCTATTCCCTAAAAATCTAGCGCATATTAGATAACATAAACGATGCTATTCGTGACAGGGTAATTTCGTTTCATAGGAATGATCTAACATTATATGGAAGCCAGAGAAAAATTACGTGCGATAATCAATCAGATCGATATGCTCTCTATAGAAGAAAAGAATCTGATTGTAGAATCCGTTTCGGTGGAAGACTTTAAGAAAGGAACAGTACTTCTTCGACAAGGGCAAATAACCTCAAGGTGCTACTTGGTACTTGAAGGTTGTATTAGAGAGTATACGAATGTCAATGGAGAAGAGAAAACAACCGGCTTCTTTATAGAAGGTGAGGGCACCGCTCAATACATCGGAGGAGGTAAAAATATGGTTTCTGATTATTCATTAGAATGTTTGGAAAAATGCTCACTTATGATTGGTACGGAAAGTATGGAAGACCATATTCGAAAATTAGTTCCTCGACTTGACCGCTTGATTCAGCAAGTATCCAAAGAGAAACTAGAGCAGAAGAGATCTGAAATGACGAAATTTGTACATTCTTCACCTGAAGAGCGGTACACACATCTTATGAACACAAAACCAAATTTATTCCATAGAGCTCCTCATCATCAAATCGCTAGTTACCTGGGCATGCAGCCACAATCCTTGAGTAGGATTCGTAAACGCATCTTCAACAACGAAATGGGTAACTAATTTTAGAACGTTTTAGAGCTTCATTTGCTTCTTAACTTAAGTGAATGATTTTCGATTGTGTTTCGTGGACTTTTGATTCTCAAAATTTTATGAAATGAAAAAGAACATAATCGAAAAACAAACACTATTGACCAATATCTGGATTTTTGTTTTGTTTAATATGATATTCAGAGACCTACATGAATTTGTAGGGCCGACAGCGTTACAAGATATGGCCGCTTTGGAGGTGTCCGAAGTACAGCTTCTTATTTTTGGAATCGTTTTGGAAATCCCTATTTCCATGGTGTTACTCACGAAAGTACTGCCCATTCAGTTTGTCAAATGGACTAATATAGCTGCTGCGATCATTACCCTAGTAGGGTTTATAAGTACTATTCCATCAGCGGATCTAGATGATGTCTTTTTCTTTGTGGTGAGTTCAATCGCTTCACTATCAGTTATATATATGGCATGGAAACTACCGTCCTCTAGCTCCTCCAGCCAATGAATTTAGGAACCATATTACTGAGCCTGTCATTGGCTTTATCTCAAATCTCAAATGAAACACTGGAAGAAGAGAGACTCAATGCCAATGTTGACGGGATGCAGCTCCAAGAGCAACTTTCTACGGATTATGATTCACTCCTTGAATTCTCTGAGTTGCGTGAGATGTCAAATACGAATTTTAATGCACTTTTTTGGGAAGGACTTGAGGAATCAATTGATTTTTATTTATCTCCGAAGCGTATGAGAGCTTCTGTACTTTCAAGAAGTATCGATAAGAGACTTTTACCACATGCAGATTTCGGATATAAGTTAGTTAGACCAGAAATAATAAACCCCAACTTTAGTTTTGCAGTAAATAGTTTGAATTCATTTGCGGGCAATTGGACGGGATATTGGGAAGATATGTGTGTCAACCACTTTTGGCTTTCTGTACGTACCTCCGACTTTCACTTTGTTAAAGGTTGTACTTTGGTCGGGTTTCAGTCATGCTATGTCGGTGATGGCATTGGATGGAATTACCTAGTTAGGCGAGCAAATCACATGATCATCTTGGGATTTGTGTGTCATATGAATAGAGAGGGTAAAGTTTTGGCTCAAAATCCACATTATGGCTATTTAACAAAGAATAAGCAGATTATTTGGGTGACCAATGATCATCTGTATTTTGAGTTTATATCTAACTCTGACACGTATCATAACCCGAGGCAATATGTGATTGCCGGATCAAAATATGAGTGTACAAATAAAAAACCAGTACTTGGTGTGGGTTTTCAAACTGTTTATCAGTCGGGGACATCTATAAAATGGTCACAATTCAAGTACTTGATACTCCCTGATTATAAAGATATTCGAAGTTCTTATTTTAGATTAATCATGAAAACGTTCAAAAATGGATTAAACCAGTTTATTGGACTGATGGACCGTTAGCTGGATGAATTGACTATGAATCATCCGTTAGTTTTTTGCGACGTTTAAAGAGCTAATCTATTGTTTACTTGAGCATAACAGGTTTTATAAGAACCTCCTCATTCGTTACGAATTTGATGAGGTACAAACCGGCTTTATGCGCACTGAGATCTATTTTCATTCGGTTTATTACATTTAGCTTTTTATAGATCAATTGCCCTTGTGGGGAATAGACCTGCACTATAGTATTACGATCAAGCTTCTGCATTTGGTTTAAGAAGACTGCACCAGTAGTTGGGTTGGGATAGATCTTAAAATAAGCATGTTGACCGGTGTTAGAAGTGGACAATGTTACGAATATATTGGCTAGAGCAGTGGGAGAATTGGTCAAGTTAAGTTCATAGTTATCACTGTCTTGTCCTGACAGAGTAGCCGCTGTAAGCATAACTTTTTTATTTTCTCCTGGTTCGGGATTTTCGAATGCGACCATTAAATCAGACAATCCCACTACATCTCCATTTATTTTCCCGTTTAGTGTAAGATCGTTAGTAGAGGTTGTGGCAATAATGTTTCCATCTTCGCTTTTGTCTTTTGCTATGGAGCTTCCCGAAATTGTAAGCTCTTTCGGTGTTATATTGGCAAATAGTTCTGAGGAGAAATGTACGGAGTAGTTCATGGCATCGGAACCGTTTAACGTAAGGGAAGGAGTGACGGGTTTAGCTACCCCTACATGTTTAGAATCGAAAACGCCTGTTAAATTGTTGATGATTACCTCATCGTTTTCAATTACCCCAACAAGACCGGTGCTTGAAATAGTGACATTTGTTGTGCCATCATATTCCTTGTTTTCTACTGTTAGGTTTGAAATACTCAATGGCTTGGCGAAAATGCTCGCTGTTATTCCTGTTGGTTGGATTAGTTCATAATTTGTAACGTCCATACCTGCAATAGTAATGGTAAGAGATACTGTTTTTTCGGTCCCAATATTTTTAGAGTCGAAACTACCTATCGAGTTCGAAATGAACACGTCATCGTTAGCAATAACTCCTGTAAGACCAGCATTTGGAATAGTAGCATTCGTAGTACCATCATATACTTTATTTGCCGCCATAGGGTTTGAAATAGTTAGTGGTTTGGCGGTGATATCGGCCGTTAAACCAGTAGGAAGTAATAGCCTGTAATTGGTAAACTGTTCGCCAGTTATGGTTAAGTGGGGGGTAACAGGTCTTTCAGTTCCAATATTTTTGGAGTCAAACTGTCCGGTTAAATTACTTAGACTTACATCATCTCCTTCTATAACTGCATTAAGGTAGCATTAGAAAGTATGGCATCTGTTGTGCCATCATATACTTTATTCAAAACCGTAACGTCAGAGACCGTCAACTCTTTTGGGGTGATACGAGCTCTTGAGGTAGGAGTGTTCTGAAGAGATAAAGTATATTTATCCATATCCGTTCCACCCAATTCCGCACCCGCAATGATCACGAAGATTTCGTTGCCTACGGTACTATCTGCGAATGCAAACGTTACATTGGTCAGCGTAACATTCGAAAAACTTTGTACGGTGTTTTGGAGAATCAAATTGTTTGCTGAAGCAACGGCTTTTTTGCTGCGGTCGTAAATTTTATCTTCAATCTCGAAACTTCCGCCTATACTCAGCTGTACGAGTGCGTCGAATAATATAGTATTGCCGTATTCAGTTCCACTGTCGTTACTAGCATATGATCCAACATAGTAAGCTTTACCAGGATCTAACCCCGTTAATGTACTCATGAATTCCCCCAGCCCAGAGCTGTCGGATATTGCACCCAGGTTCATTTCAGTGGTCGGATAAGGAACTGTATCCCAGACGATACCACGTCCAGTAACCATGGAGACACCGCTGAGCAGAACTTTACTTTCTGATACCGCTAAAGAACCATCTAGGTCCCTTACCGTATCTGTGACGACTACCGGTAAATCTGATTGTCCACCATCAGAAATTACCCAAAGGCTATCAATCAAGAACTGCCTTGCCTCCGAAGCTTCGCCAGCCGAATATTTACTCATACCAGCACTAAAAACGACATCCGGCATAAGTGTATCTTTTGTCCACTCTATGAGTAGGTTGTTGTAAAATGATGTAGTTAACTTACTTAACTTCAAAAAGTTATTCATGTCTGTTATGTTCACTATTTCCCAGCTGCTGATGTCCTGGTCAAACTTGGAGTTGGAAAACATGTTAGTCATGTCCACTACTTCACTCACGTTCCATTTACTTATGTCTTGATTAAATATGGTACGTGATATGCCGGTGGCACCAGCGAACATAAATGACATATCTTTTACATTGCCAACATCCCAGATACCAATGTCTTGATTGAAGGAAAAGGCATGTTTGAACATCTCGCTCATATCTGTTACGCTACGCACATCCCAATCTCCGATATTGCCGTTAAAAACGTTTGCGCCTAAAAACATACCATGCATATTGGTTACGTTACTAACATCCCAACTTGAAATATCTTGGTTGAAGGCGTCGGCATTACTGAACATTCTACTCATGTTTGTAACCTGCCCTACATCCCAATTATGTATATCTCCATTGAAGGTTGAATTACTGTTAAACATGTATGACATATTGGTAACTGCACTTACGTCCCAGCCACTAATATCTTGGTCAAAGGCTTCAGCATTTTGAAACATAGCAAACATATCAGTTACATTACTAACATCCCATTCACTAAGGCTTTGGTTGAAGTTATATGCACCAGAGAGCATAGAACTCATATCAATGACGTTGCTGACATCCCAATTCGAAATATCTTGATTGAAACTAAACGCACGTTGAAACATAACACCCATATTAGTTACATGGCTCACATTCCATCCTCCAATATCTTGATTGAAATCAAGTGCGGTATTAAACATAAATGACATATTGGTCACATTATTAACCTCCCAACTCCCGATGTCTTGGTTGAACGCCCGTGCATTTGAAAACATTCCGGTCATATTGACCACATTACTCACATCCCAGTTCCCAATATCTTGATTGAAATCTCTTGCAACGAAGAACATGGAGCTCATGTTAGTCACATTACTCACATCCCAGCTTCCAATTGTATCATTGAAGACTAGTGCTCCACTAAATGTATGAGATAGATCCGTGACGGTATTCGGTAGGGTATTCGGTACTTCTGTAAGGTTCTCAGCTCCTCTGAAGGCGGAACTTCAATGTCTCCGAAGCTTTTTACGGCTACTAATTTCTCTATTCCTAATGTGTTCTGATCATCAAATCTTCCAAAGGTGGTGAGTGTACCATTGATTTTTATAGAATAAGTACCCTCTACTTGGTAAGTATGCCTTTTATCTCCTTCTGTGATGAAACTTTCCACTGGCGTTCCGTCTCCCCAGTCGACGGTAACGTCTAAAGGAGGTCTTAATGGTAGTGCTATTTCGGTCCCATCAGACAACGAGGTGTTGTACTCTAACACCATTTGGGCTTTCAAGTCCAAAATGGAAAGGGTAAAAGCAGACCAAAAGAACACTAAATGGTATAAAGATAATGAGTTGAGCAGATGTGGTTTTTTAATCATTCCTTAGGCTTAAAGGTTTGGTATTCGGAAATCAAAGTTGTTTTAGAACGTGATTAGTTATAAAATCTATCTTAGAGCTAATGTGAAATCCAGATATACCTTGTTTATACAATTACCTTATGCATGTCGTATAATTAATAGCTAGGATGTAATTTGTACGAAGGCATTCGATTAGCTAAATCGATCACAATGGTAATACGTGTTTAGGGAAATCGTGTGCGAAATCGTCCTAAATAGTTTCAATTTTGTACCACTCTGAATGAAATGCCTGTGATCTTAGCATAATTTCAGGGTAAAGTGAGGTTAAGAGCTTGTAGAACATAAAGATCTCATTTAAAAATGCTATTTGAAGATCTACTTTTGTTTTCCTTAGTTGGTATTTGGCCTTTGTGTAATTATCAAATAAAAAAAGCGGTTTAGATCTCTCTAAACCAGCTTTTCCTAGTAGTAGAAGGGCTTGAATAGTGGTGTTGCAGATAGCGATTCACCAAAAAACCTACCCCAAGGTTATAAGAATATTGATGGTTTATATGACGTAGATATATCGTTTTCAGGCTCTGAATCTAGTTGCTAAGAAGCATAAGCCAGCAAAGCTGGCTTAGTCTTGTGAAGCAATTTTCTGATGTAGAACAAGAGATCGGTTTTATTTTATTTTGACCACCTTACTGGTTTTGATTTGATGGTCTAGACTGATTACCATTGAATATGTTCCGGTAGGAAACCTTCTTAAGTTAAATCGTGTTCGATCACGGGCGTCCAAAATTTTCTCTCCGAGAAAATTATATATTGAAATGTTTATGTGCTGGTAGGATATGTCAACATTTACTTTTAAAAAACCACTTGTCGGGTTCGGGAAGACGTTAACAAAATCGTTTGGTAAATCATCCAAAGATAGGATAGGAGAGGCTGGACAGTCCAGCGAAAACTGTTCTAGAAAGAGCCACATTGAGTCTGTTGCGTGAATGTAATTTGATGTAGCATCGCCTAATGGCCAAGTATGCCCTCCATCTTCAGTGATATAATGATGTATTTTAGTTCCACAGTCACAATCTGACCATTGGACTAAGGTATATTCAGCATTTTTGACAAGCGTATCGCTGGTCGAAGAGCATGAGTTGTTATTGGACCACACGTTTAGTATCGAATCTTGAGAGGGGTTATGGTGTTTTGAGGCCCCACTTCCAATGCCTCCGTTAGAAGGGATATTTGTGTCCTGATAAGAATGAAAACTAATTACGGGAACAGGTCTTTCAGTATTGCAGGCATTCATACTCATGGAGGCAGAAACAGGAGCGATTGCCGCTATTCGATCGGAGAGCTCACAGGCTAATCTGTAAGCCATGAATCCACCATTTGACATTCCTGTGGCATAGATTCGCTGCGTGTCTATAGCGTAGTCATCGATCAAACTGTCTAATAAGGCATTAATAAACCCCACATCGTCAATGTCATTTCGGCTTGACCATCCACAACACCAGCCAGCGTTCCATGAGGAGATGTTAAAAGGACCGCCTTCTATTCCTTCTGGGTAAACGACGATGAAATTTTCTGCATCTGCTTTATCACTCAGTTGGGAGAGGTTTTGCATGCTATAAGCGTTACCAAAGCCGCCATGCATGGCGATGAGCAGTGGTAAATCAGTAGCTTCCGTATATTCAGTTGGAAGATGTACTAGGTAAGTTCTGTTATGTCCATCAAAGTGTATGCTTTGATATTGCGCGTAGGTTTGATTTACCCATACAAAAGTGGTGATAAGGAGAATTAGTTTAGTGGTATTCATCATCATTATAGTTTTAGTGTTTGGTGTTGAAATAAAAATAGGCTTGGACAGATACGTATAAGACTGCCCAAGCCAAGAAATTATGCTTTTTTATTGTTCTATGCGAAGCTGTGTAGTTTCATAAAGGCGGTCCTCAGGAGTAGCCTGAGCAGGGTCCGTATAGAACTGCCATTCACCACCTTTCATAGCTACCCAAACTCTATTATTTTCCGTGTCTAACCACCACACTTTACCTGTGGTACTATTTGCCACTTCTTCGAAGGTTTCCACTTGCACATAGTTGAATCGTCTTCCCCAAGAAAACATATACACCTGAGATGGTGGAGAATCAGCTTCGAATTCGATACCTATCCTTTGTATCTGGTTATCGTCAATAAGATTATCCACGAGCATGGAGAAGTTTTGTGGCGCATCATCTTCTGGAAAATCGAGCGTGTAAACAAACTGATCATTAAGAGCGGCATCGCGCATGTGATCCAATAATATGCCAGGGAATGGTGCATTGTCCACAGACCAACTTCCAAGTTGAGTAAGACTGTTATTTTCCCACTCAAACTTATTCACATCTATGGCATAGTAATCATTATACTCTTCATTTTGTCCATCAAGAATGAATGCTCTAATGCCTGACCATCGTCCACCAAAAGCCATTACCCCACCAGATTTATCTACCGGTTCTACAGGGGCTGTTTCTAGACCTGCCGTATGAAAAGCATCGTTGTACACGAAATACCCTGAATCATATCCATGTATTTGACCACTTACCGCTCCAGAAAGCGTAAAGTGAGTATAAGGAGAAGGTGGATGAAGTTTAACCCCTCCATGACTATCAATAAGGATATTATCCCTTACAAAGGCTGCTGGACCTTCTTCTACTGCTCTAATGTAAAGATCACTTAAATCAAACGTACCACATCTTTCGCCATCGGCACATTCGTCCAAGTTGAACCCAACGATAAGGTTACTGTCAAACTCAAAACCATAGTGGTATGAAGCGAAGGCTACGGTACCGAGGTTATTACATCGTCCCGCTGCACAGTCGGTGTTTAACGGTCGGTAAGTACCATTTAAGTCGATATTTTGGGTTTTACTAACGACTAAGCATTTTTCAATTAGCCCTTCTGCGCCAGCACCAGCAAAGTACCTTCCCGCATTGTCTACATTGACGACACCTCTAGCTATTGATCTGGATGATCGGTCCCAGACACCTGTACCGCCGTTTTTGTAAACGATGCCTCCCTCAACTAGGAAGTGAACAGTATTCGGGTGAGGCCATGGTTGCAGCAATCCGTCATCAGATGGTCGATAAAAATGGCCAATCGTATTTCCGTCGCCGTCCCGTTGTACGTCGTCAAGTCTGATGCCTCCGAATCGGCAGGAATGAACTACGTTATCGGCAAATAGTCCCATGGCTGTTCTGCTAGGATTATCATCTATTGCCGTGTTAGCCATATTCTTTACGCCAACGCTTTCTCCCCAAGCTTGAAATGAGAAAGAAGCCCAGATACCGAAGGTTGGACAGTCAGCAAAGGCATTACCAACCAGGTCATTGTCTGGGTTTGTATACCATGTACCTGAAGAACCAAAGCCATTTCTAGCGACACTTTCATGATTTAATAATACCGCTGAAGGTGCTGGATCTCTAACCATCAATACTAGGTTTCTTAATATTTTATTCTTACGCTCGGATCCGTCTTCCAGAAAAATACCGTGTCCTCTAACATCATAAATTACATTGTCTGATAGTTCCTGATGCCATGTCCCGTGAATAACCAATCCTCTATTCATAGAGGTGTGTACAGCACTTCTCTTGATGTATTCGTTAGGATCAACATCGGTATCAATATACACTTTGTCTCCACCGCTGTTGGTTCCGATGTTTTGCATGTGTGTATGCGCTGGGTAGCGTCCCATATGTCCTGCTTGGCCGACTCTATGGAATTCTACTCCTTCAAATCTTGAAATACCACCGCGCATGGTCATAGTATGTGCCCCAAAACCACTATTTTGCCACAATTGATCATCTGCAGACTGTATTACCACATTTCTGGTTAATAACCCAATTTCTGCACGCTCGTCAATAACTGTTGGTACCCCTTCATGAGGTGCGGGGATCATTTCTGATGCATTGGTAGATACTCCTGTTGAGGTTATGTATTGTAATTCACCCCAGACATGAGATTGAGAAGGATGATCAACGGTTATTACATCGTTGTTTACCGCGGTTACCGTAAACTTTTGAGTAACAGCCACTCCATTTCCGGCTCTATAGTAATCAGTTGGAGCCAAGACGATTTCAGATCCCACAGGCCAATTGGCCGCTTCCAATAGCTTAATTTGAGTATCACCAGGACTGATACTTCCGTCTATTTTAGTCCAAATTACTTCTGGGGTGGCTCCGTGAATTTCTATCACTCCTCCCTGTGCGATGACTATTCCTCTCGTATTAGCATCTTCACTTGTATTTGTTCCATTCAGCGTGATGACGGCTTTTTCTTCAAACGGTTGTGATTCCGTACCAATTTGAAGTAGCCCTCCATCCATTACGAGGATATGATCCGCGGTAAGTTCCAAATCTTGTCTTAAAAACTCTAGCGTTCCCGAAATATTTAGTCCAGCGAGATTTGCTGTGTTTTCATCCAAATAGATAGTTTGTCCGGCAGGGATTACCACATCTTCGCCATCCACTGGTTTCGTCCCACCCCACGTATTAGGGTCTGACCAGAGTAACATGTTTGATGTATTCATGAGTAACTCTGTCACTTCTGTATGTTTTATACATTCAGAGTTAGTAACGCTTCCTCGTATATAGATAGGAAGTGTGCTTACCACATAGTCATAATACGAAGTTGTAGCTCCCTCTATTGGAGACCAATCACTTTCCAGACTGTTTGCTGACTCCCAGATGACCTCTCCGTCATCATGGTTTTCAATACTAAACGATACGGTGTCATCTGGCAGAACATGAAGTGTTGTGTCTTGACCAAACAGCGTACTCGAGATGCCGAGTGTAAAGGCAAAAATTAAAAAAATGTTTCTCATTGGATGTTTACTTTAGATATTTTAACACTTTCATTCATGCGAATACGGACGAAATAGACTCCCTTGAGTATTTGAGGCAGTACAATCTTATTTGCACCTAAGAACAATTTTTGACTCATCATGCTTTTTCCGTTTAGGTCCATTAGGGTCATATGAGCTCCTAATTCAAGCATATCGATATGTAGAATTCCGTTGCTAGGATTTGGGTAAATCCTTACTTGATTGTGTAAATCTTCAACTGATAATACTGGTTCGGAATCATCTCCCGGGTTATCGCTTGAATCATCTCCTGGGTTGTCACCTGCATCGTCTCCTGGGTTGTCGCCTGCATCATCTCCCGGATTGTCGCCTGCATCATCTCCAGGGTTGTCACCTGTATCATCTCCAGGGTCGTCAC
>CAYMST010000063.1:0-15915 GCA_964393115.1 uncultured Roseivirgaceae bacterium
AGCGTGTGTTAAGTGTCTATTTCAAAGTGATTTATGGATGGAATAGATTTTCTAAAGCAAATTTCGAGTTGAATTAGAGGAATTTAAACCGGTTGCCTTTAAGCCGGAAATAGTAAGGTTATTCAAAGCAGTTTTCTGAATAGTATTTGACGATATGGAGAGCAGGAACTGCACTTGCTTTCCAACCTTTAAATCGCTTTGCGAAAGCTTTACATTCTTTAGAAAAATCCTTGTAAGCCTTATTTTTAGCAAATCTAACTGCCTCGTTTTCAATTTCTTTAAGAATATAATACTTGCTATTTGTGGTCGGTTGAGTGTTTTCAAAACCGACACCGGTTATGGAATTAGTTGAAGAAACTGTCTTTAAACCACCGTCGCTATATTGATAATGCTCAAATAAACTCAGTCTACCCTTATAGACTTGTCTAGCTAATATATTCTTTGAATCCCCTTCGGCCATACTACCAGCTGTGCGCAATGGCACAAATATGACACCGTTTTTTAATTCGATTCTATCAATTGAATCTAATCGGAGCCGTTGCTTTTTTTTAGTACCTTCTAAGAAGTAAATAAAGTGGGTTGATTTATTCGTGATAAATCCTAATCCATCTGAGTAGCGGATTTCTGCCAATACAGATTTACTACTTTCATTGCTCAGGTAGATGGTGACTTGCTCTTTTTTTGGTTGGTACTTTTGAGCTTGTACGCTATTGACTAATAGTAATGAACAAACGATATATAGCGTTTTGACTACAGCTAAATTTGTTTTTGATGCGGCCAGTATTAAGTAGTTTTTCTTCAAAATTGAGATTGATTTTGCTTGTCTGCTTTAATTCGAAATAAGGTTCTTTTTTGTTGGGCTAAAGCTGTTTCGCTCCTAATACTTTATTGCCTTCAGCTTGCTCTCATCTTCTATGGCAATAACTCCTTGTTTGATGGAGATAATACTATCTTTTTTAAGCTCAGAAAGGACGCGGATCACGGTTTCAGAGGCGGTCCCGACTCGATTGGATAGGTCGTCTCTAGAAATCTGTATTTGTGCTTTGGTGAAATCGTTACTTAGTTCAATGAGTGCATCAACAGTCCTTTTTCGCACGGTATCGTACGCCAAGTGCAGGAGTTCACTTTCTTTTTCTAGTACATCTTGCGCAATGAGCTTAATAAATTGAGCACCGATGTTGCGGTCATTGAAAATCAGTTCTTGGAAAGCCTGTCGTGGAATTACTAATGTCTCCGTATCTGTTAAGCTTTGCGCGAACTCTGAATGTGTCGTGTCTGTGATGACAGCGTGTTGTCCAAGGAACTCTCCAGCTTTTTTAATAGCATGAATAAACTCTTTGCCCTCTTGGTTGATTTGGTACGTTTTCACCTCTCCGCTTTTTATAAGGTAGACGTTATGGGCGAAGTCACCCGCTTTGAATACGTATTCTTTCTTGGAGAATACTTTACTCGTTTGGTGTCCTTCGAAAGCGCTGTCAAGACTAATTTCCTTTAAAAATGATTCTGGACCTGATTGTTTTTTGTCAAGGAGATTGGCTTGCTTTTTAAGTCTTCTTTCAACCACATTTAGTAACCCAATATGATCAAAAGGTTTCGTTAAATAATCATCCGCCCCAAGGTCCATACCTTTTCTGAAGTCTTCTTTTTCGGATTTTGCCGTAAGGAAAACGAAAGGAATAGACATAGTCTTAGGGTTACGCGAAAGGAGATGAAGTACTTCATAGCCGTCCATTTCAGGCATCATAATATCACAAATGATTAAGTCTGGAGTGACTTCGAGTGCTTTACGAACGCCCATTTTGCCATTTTCAGCTACTTCTACCTTGAAATCGCTGAGCTCCAATAGCTCCTCGATATTTTCACGCATTTCATCATTGTCTTCGATGACTAGTATTTTTTGATTACTCATGGGGAATACTCACTTTAATGGTTGTGCCGATGCCTTCTTCACTCTCTAGACTGATCGTGCCACATAGCAACTCGACATATTTTTTTACAATAAACAATCCAAGGCCTGTTCCTTGGATATTACTCGCGTTTTCCGCTCTGAAAAACTGCTCGAACATACGTTTCTTTTCACGAAGTGGAATGCCAATTCCCTCATCCTTGATCTCCATATGCAGTAAAGTGCCTTCACGTAATAAGGAAATCGTAATGGACTTTCCTTCATCAGAGTATTTACTGGCATTGGAGATTAAGTTGAGCAGAATGTTTTTCAGGATCTTTTTGTCTGTATTAAAAATGGGATCCTGAAGCGCTTCTATGAACTGAAAATACTGACCCTTTTTTAGTAAAGGAGTGGTTTCCTCTATTAGTTCATGAAAGAAAGCAATGATATCGTGAATGCCTTTTTCCACGCGTATGCCCCCGGCTTCCAGTTTTTCTAGAGAAAGAAAGTCGTTTAGGATGTTTGTAAGCCCGTCAACATTGCTCTTGATACGATTGAGGTGCTTTTCGGTTTTATCAGACTTGATGGATTCCGTATAGCGCTCTAGTAGGTTTGTAGAAGATAATATGGTCGCCAAAGGTGTTCTGAACTCGTGCGAAGCCATAGAGACAAACCGCGATTTTAGCTCGTTTAGCTCGCGCTCCTTGCTTAAGGACTTTTGTATCTCCTCCTGGGCCTTTTTTTGTTCGGTAATGTTCTCCTCAACCACGAGCAACTTATCTACAGAATGCGCGTCGTCTAAAAGTGGTACTGTATGCATGATGACTACTTTGCCTTCGTATTCATACTCGCATGAACTAGAGGTGCCATTCAGTCCATTATTCAAATAGGCCTTTAATAGCTTTCTCTTCGAGTTTGGGAGTTGGTCGAGATAACTCGTGCCAATCAACTGATCAGGGTTTATCGCCTTGTGATCTAATATGCGAACACCCCCTGTGATAAGGTACTTTAGATCATGATCCAAAACGTTTATAGTGCCATTTGGGTAGTTGGTCGCGAGATGTTTGTATAGGTCTTCACTCTTACGAAGCGCTACTTCTGCTGATTTTCGTTCTTGTATTTCCACTACTAAGCCTTCATTAAGCTTTTGAAGTTCTTCTGTACGTGAAGCAACCTCAGCTTGAAGTCTTTTGGTGTATTCTTCCTTCTTTACTTCTAGCTCCTTTCGCTGACTGATATCAATGACAAAGGCCACTACAAATGGCTGACCTTGTTCTATAAAATGACTCAGACTTATCTCCAGTGGGAAAACAGAGCCATCTTTACGAAGTCCATTTAAATCCCTACCCGTACCCATTGGTCTTGGGTTAGGGTCTTTGAAGTATTTGTTCCTTAGTTTATGGTGTGAATGAGCCACGTTCTTGGGAATAAGGTCTTCGATTTTCAGCTTCTCCATATCTTCCACAGAGTAACCAAATAATTGAGCGCCCTTTGGATTAACAGACGATATACTACCTTGATTATCAGAAATGATTATTCCTTCACTTGCCGCTAGAAAAATGGACTTGATGAGTCCTAAACCCGATTCCTTGTTCTCTTTCACGAGGTTAAGATAAGTTGATTATGGTATAATTTGATGATATAAATCAATTTGAATGGCAAACATTTTCTTATTTAATAATCAACTGATTTATATCATGTCAGGTGATGATGTTGGTCCTTAAAAACCTCTTCTCTTTTTATAAAAATTGTAATTCGATATCTGTTGTTTATGCTCGAGCAATGTGCAGGACACAGTAAGGTCGAACTAACATTTCTCATAAAGATGATGAAAATTCTAATTCCCATAGGCTTGTCAAAAGTATCGCTACACGCGTTGAGGTATGTCTGTGCGCTTTTGGATTTAGAGGAGGTAGAATTGACCTTGTTGTACTTCAATGGAAGTATGGATATAGTGGAGGAGCGCGATCAATCAACCGTAGGTCTACATGAAGATATACTTTCCCAAATAGAATTTATCCAAAGTAATGGGGCAGTGGTTCATCGTGAAACTTACCCTGACACGTTAACTAAGTTTTTATCCCATGGTTTACCTGAGCGAAATGTCGATTTAATTGTACTTGTAAATAAGGAGTTGAGGCGTAAAGGACAAGCGTTTGATTCTGATATTAAGTTAGCCTTACAAAACAGCCATATTCCTATTTTAATCATGCCTGCTGGTTTTGAATACGAACGTATACAAAACATTATTTTTCCTTTGGAGTCAGCTATGATGCCTAAAAGTTTTTTAAACAGGTTATCTGCGGTTCAAGAGATAACTAACGCCAAAATCAATGTGCTTTGGGTGCAAACTCCTATATCGCTAGTTGATGAACAGCATCTCATGAGTGTGGTGAGCCGTCAGCTTAGAGAAAATAAAGTGCAACGTTTTAAGTTTAACATGCGCAGAAGTAATGATCTAGGTGAGGGCATTCTAGAGTTTGTCCAAAAGGCAAATGGACAGGTGATCGTGATGGCTTTTCACCAGGGTAAAGATTTCTCTCACGTTTTTGAAGGCAAGCGAGCAGGGGTGAATATTCCTGTGTGGTCTTTTCCCATTGCGAGTGAGGTGGGTTTGCGCGTCAAACAAGCGAATTAGGTCTGACTAGTCAAAAAAAGGCTTACCATGTTATAATCCGACATGTCATGGGTGTATTGTTTTTCTTAAGATATGCTTCATTAAACAGTTTTTCCTCGGTTATTTGAACAACCATTTTGCTCTGGTTTGTTCTAGTGCGTATCCCCTGAAAATGATTTACTTAGATTGTTTTAGCTTTGCTCTAAAGTAATCAAATGCAATCAGTATTTATCCACTATTCATAAACGAATAACCAGAGCAAACGAAAACCTGAACACAAACAGTATACCGAGATCAATCTTAACTTATATAACAAATCATGGCCGATCAATTTAGAAAACTAATGATCAGTATTTCTATACTGACCACAACACTTATGTTCAGTGCTTTCGCGCAAACGCCATTACTACATGTAAAGGATAATGGTAAGGATGGTTATTTTGACCCCCCATCATCTTTTTATATGGCTCCCGGTACTCCTTGGAGTTATCGGTTTAATGCCCCGTCTGGAAACTGGACAGGCCCAAGTTATAACTCTAGTAGTTGGGCCTCTAGTTCAGCACCTTTCGGAGACGATGCTCAAAGTAATACCTACTGGAACTCTGCCAACATTTGGCTGAGAAAGGAACAAACGATATCCAGTAGCGCGTCTGGTAATGCAGTGTTTTGGGGACGTTTTGATGACGATCTAGAAGCCTATGTCAATGGTTCGTTAGCTCTTCAGCAAAACGAGTGGGTGCCTACGAACCGATACCTCGGGATGAAGAAGCAAGGACGCGAGGCTTTGGTTTCGGGAAGCAATCAACTAGCAGCATATTGTCACGACAGAGGAGGAGGTAACTATTTTGATGTTGGTATAACTCCCTCACCAATAGCAAGTATGCCTAGTACGGGTTTTGCCATTCCTGAGCTCAATGGGTTCAGGGACATAATGAAGCAGTACCTAATGGATAATGTTATTCCCGGTGGAACATTTGCAGTGATGCAAGGAGATGAGATTGTGGCTAACTACACGTTTGGCTGGAAGAATAAACAAATGACCACATCACTACAACTTGATGCACCATTTAGGCTGGCCAGCATAGACAAGCCAATAACATATGCGGCTATTCGAAAAATGATAGAGCTGAATACCGTGGATCCTTCATCAGGTATTCAAATAACATGGGATACGAAGGTATATGACTTGTTCAGTGCTTGGGGTATTACTGCTCCTTCTGGCGTTACTCCAGATCCTCGCACTCAGGATATTACGATCCGACATTTAATCGATCATCAAGGCTTCTTTCAAGAATTACCTTGGGGAGGAATAGACGGAGCGACCGGTAAGCCAGCTAGAGAAGCCTTTTATACCTTTTTGGGTATTCCGGTAGGAGCATCGGTTAGTTGGGAAGACAACATGAGTTATGCGTTAGGTAAGCCTTTGAATGGTACACCTGGTGTATCTCCTAGTCTGTATAGTAGTATAGGTTACTCGGCAGTGCGGGCTATTATCCATAAGGTTTCGGGTGATTTAGAAAATTATTTGAAAAACGTGGTCTTCGAAAATATGGGTATCAACGATGTAATCGTAGCCGAGGAGCAGGCATCGTTACGCGATCCTCGTGAGCCCTGGTATGCATACCCCGAAGATCAATATGATAGACGAATTGATTTGCCAAACTACTTCTCTCTTGCTGCTACTTCAGAAGATATGGTGAGGTTTGCTAGGAACTTTCATGTTAACCAGGGCTACAGGAGATTAGATCCGCAAACAGGCCAATGGGCGCCAATAGCGGATCAAACACAGGTAGTTGCCATGTTTGACGAACCTGGATTTGCAGGTAGAATGGCCGGTTCTTGGGGTATTATTAAAGAAATTCCAGAAAAGGATATTTCATTGATTGTACTTACTTCTCAAGGTGGACCATATGATGAACTTTATAATCAACTTTATAATTATGTGAATACGAATCTAAGTTTAGACTTACCTCAAGATTGGGTGGGAACGAATGTTGGAAATGGAGGATATCAAGGCGTTTCTTACTTCAGAAATAACAAGTTTACTGTAAAAGCTATTGGAGGAGACATTTGGTCCAATCAGGATCGGTTTCGGTTTACATCCCAGCAACTTACCGGGGATGGTGAGATTAGTGCATATATCACCGCGCAAGGAGCTTCTTCTCCTTGGGCAAAAGCTGGGTTGATGTTTCGGGAATCCAGTCAAATCGGATCAAAATACGTGTTGGCAGGTTTAACCCCTGGAAATGGTGAGATCACGCAATATCGAATGCAAACAAATGGTTATGCTGGTGGTACAGTGAACGGGAATATGGCTATTAAAGCACCCTATTGGGTAAGACTTAAGCGAACCGGGGATACGTTCGAAACATACTTCTCTTCAAATGGAAATAACTGGAACTTACATACAAGTGTTCAAATCTCTATGAGTAACACGCTTCAGGTAGGTCTGGCGGTCTCTAGCCATAACCAACAGCACTACAGTATAGCTACTTTTGAGCAGGTTAACATAGTACTGCCATCGGGTTGTGCAAATGTCGATGTAAATAACAAACCTGCAGTCCCTTGTTCGGTTACGGCAGAATCGACTGGTCAGGATGGAGCATTGATTAGCTGGGTGGATGCTTCTAACATTGCTACAAAATACCAAATCCAAAGAAGGCTAACCGGAGACATATGGCGTCATGTAGTGACTATCCAAGATGGAGATGCGGAGAGTTATCAAATTCCTTCTGGTCTTATGAATGGTGGGGAGTATACTTTCCGAGTAAAAGCTAGAACCAATAATAGTGGTTCCAGCTGGGCGGTAAGTAACACGATTGTGATTGGTTCTGGTGGCTCAGGTAATGATCCTATTGTTTGCGATAATGAAGATGTGAATGCAAAACCAGCTGCTCCTTGTACTGTTGAAGCAACAGTTTTAAGCTCTACAAGTGTTGAGCTAAGCTGGGTTGATGCTTCGGATATTGCCACTAAATATCAGATCCAAAAGCAGCGATCTGGGGATGTATGGCGTCAAGTCGTCACGCTGCAAGATGGAGATGCAGAGAGCTACATCATTGCGACCGGTCTGACGGCAGGTGAGACGTATAAGTTTCGCGTAAAGGCCAGAACAAACAATAGTGGGTCGGCATGGGAAGAGAGTGATCCCGTGAGTTTAGGGAGCTCATCGAGATACGGTATTTCAACAATCAATGCACAACCTTTTCAAGTAAAGGTGTTTCCTAACCCTACAAGTGGTGCTTTTCAAGTAAATATAAGCGGCCAATCGGCGACAGAAGCGGCTCATATAGAAGTGTACGGGTTGACGGGAAACCTACTGTTTAGAGCAAATGGGGGACAAGGCTTAACGAGAGTTCAACCTCATTTGTCAACTGGTCTTTATATTTTGAGAGTTCATTCCGGTAATCAGGTCAAATCATTGAAAATCAGAATTCAATGATTTGATGGAGTTCACACCTTACCTAGTATTAACTGCTACTGGGTAAGGTTGCTCTTTTGATCCCTGAGCCATTTCAAATTCGTGAAAACTATCATTCAATTGTATTCTACCAAGTCAATACTATATTGATTGAAGTATTTGTTAGGTTTTATGAGGATTAAAGTTGATTTTAGCCGGATTTTTAGATCATGGCCTATTTCAACAGGCCGCTCGATGGAAGTAAGATACTTTTATGATTAGTGAGATTGCCATAACTATTCTCGTTATTTTGGGTGCTACGATCTTGTTCGTAACAGAGATTATTAGCGCAGACCTGGTTGCGTTGCTCATAATAGTAGTACTCGTAGTTACTGGCGTCATCACCCCCCAGCAAGGAATAGATGGGTTTGGGAATATAGCGACCATTACCATCGTCTTTATGTTCATTTTAAGCGCAGCCATTCTAAAGACAGGGGCATTACAAGTGTTGGCAACACGTCTCTCAAGTGTTTTCAGGTATAGTTTTACGCTCGGAATGCTTCTTATGATGCTGTTGATAGCACTTATGTCAGCCTTTATTAACAATACTCCAGTAGTTGCTGTTTTTATTCCAGTGGTATTTCAAATTGCTCACTCGTCAGGGCAATATCCGTCCAAGATATTGATTCCGCTTTCCTTTGCTTCAATATTTGGTGGGCTTTGCACATTGATAGGCACTTCTACGAATATTTTAGTGAGTGGTATTGCAGAAAAAAACGGTTTGGAGCCTTTGACGATGTTTCAGCTTACGCCAATTGGTTTGATACTGATGGGGGCCGGCGTATTATACATGGTATTCATTGGTATCCGGTTTCTACCAAAAAAACATGTAAATAAGGATTTAAGTGAGAAGTTTGGCATTCGGAAGTATGTAGCCGAAGTAGAGATTCTCGAAAACTCGGAGTCTGTTGGGGAACGAATTATGGACTCCTCTTTGGTAAAGGAAATTGGCATGGATATTCTCGAAGTGAGAAGGAACGGTGCACGGTTCGTGCTTCCACAAGGAGACTTTAAGCTTCGCGCTAAAGATGTACTAAAAGTCCAGTGCAGTATAGATAAAATTAAGTCGGTAAAAGACAGAGCAAAAATTAAGGTTGGTTCGAACTTTAAGTTTGGTGACCAAAATGCGAGCAGTAAAAACACGTCTTTGATAGAGCTTGTCGTTACCTCTGATTCGGAGATCAATGGCTTTACGTTGAAAGAAATTGACTTTCGAAGAAGGTACCGCGCTGTTCCATTAGCGATTATGCACAGGGAACAGGTTATCCACGAACAACTGTACCAAACGAACCTAAAGGCCGGTGATATCATTCTGGCTGAAGTGAAAAATCATTACGTTGAGGACATCAAACGAAAGGAACGGGAGAGTAATGCGCCATTTATTGTGCTTTCTCAAAATAACCTTATTGATTTTAAAAGAAAGAAATTTGGAATGGTGATGTCCGTTTTATTAGGGGTGGTGCTCCTTTCATCACTGGGTACCCTGAATATCATGATGTCAGCCATTTTGGGAGTGGTAATATTGGCCGTCTCCAACGTTATTAGTATGAAGGAAGCCTATGAGGCGATTAGCTGGAAAGTGATTTTTCTGTTGGTTGGTGCTTTATGCCTGGGAACAGCGATTAGCAATACAGGACTTGATAATGAGATAGCTCAATTCTTAATTCATAACCTTCAAGATTTAGGCCCAATTGCCCTTATTTCTGTGATTTATTTGGTGACTTCTTTGATGACGGAAGTGATGTCAAATACCGCTGCTGCAGCACTTTCTGCTCCGATTGCCATCTCTATTGCCAAGAACATGGAGCTTGACCCCATACCTTTTATCATAGCCATTACCATCGCTGCTTCAGCGAGTTTCATGACACCAATTGGATATCAAACGAATACCATGGTCTACTTCGCAGGGAAGTATAAATTTGGTGATTTTATTAAAGTAGGAGGACTCCTGAATCTGATTTTTTGGATACTTACCTCACTACTAATCCCAGTTTTATACGGACTTTGATAGCCGTAAAAAGGAATAGTTATATAAAGAGTCTATTTGATAAGTTGATATAAAAGCTAGCAACACGTTACTCAAGTCAACTTTTTTGCGAAATTACCTTAAGGATTCCATATGATGTTCTTCGATTATTTGGAATACCAGATATCCGGTAGGATCATGGTAGGTTTATTATCAACGTTATCAAAGTTAAGGTCGTGAGGCATTTGGTTGACATATTGAGATGGTTGATCCCGGTCATTACGTAAAAACGTGAATTCCATTACTCTTGGGATTTCAATGTCATCCTTCGTCTCCGACCCACAATAATTATTTGGATGGATATGTAATACATGATGAGAAAGGAGAATCTTGTTAAATACCATGGAGCCAGCTCAAAATATCGACGGTTCCAAAGCTCATGTAAATCATGAAACTCAATGACCATGATGCGAAATCGATTAACAAGAGCATTTGAAGCGTTGATAAGCGAGAAAAATTCACCTCCTTCTATATCCATTTGTAGTAAAAGGTCTGCATTAGATTCTGGTAAACTTGACGATACCCATTGGTCGAGGGTGATATAGTCTTCGTTATTCGTGCATCCGATGAATTTCTTTTGGAAGTCATAACTATCATCTGGCATGTCGAGGTTTGGGCGATCTACTGATTTATCAGCCATAAATACCTTCATGTTGAAACGCTCTATGCAATCCTTCTCGAATTCACTGATGGTGTCCACCCCAGGAGAGAAACATGCTTCAATCCCTTTGAGGTCATTTGGTGCTAAATAGCCTCCGTCGCCATTAGGTCCGATACGGATTAGTTCAAATTTAGATTTAAGCGGACGGATCCTTTTGATGAAGTCTACTATTTCTACTTTCGAGGTTTTTGGAACCCTTACTTGATTCTTTTTGTCTAGTTTATGATCTATTAAGAAGTTGCTAAGCTTACCCATTTGGTCCTCTGATTATCCTTTAACGAAGACTAAATTAGGTAATAATTTTATTTGCAGTTGAGTAAGCTTTTTTAACAGTTAATAGATGTTAAAAAGTAAACACCAAGTTATCAAGCCGTCGCAACCCAAGTCGCTTAATTTGATTCAGAAAGTGCTATAATGTGTTTCTTATTTTGCTAAAACTGTAAATCGGCGAGGAGCTTTCTGTCGTGTCCGAGAACATGAAGAGTACATTTTGAGGTGATCCAATCTGTTTTTATACTTTGCTGGCACTGCTTCAAAACGGGTTGTCTTAAAAATAAAAACATTAGCAAATCATTGATTTGCTAATGTTTTTAAAGTTGTGTGGGACCTACTTGACTAAAGCGCTTTACCATCAAATAGTGGTTATGTCGATAGGCGTGACCAGACTCTCAGAAATTATCCTAATTCATGGTATCTTGAAAGATCATCTATACCTGTTTATAGGTAAAGGTATTTCAGACTTTGGGTGGTGAGAGATAATCCAGCAAAGTCTTTATTGTCTGTTGAAGGTTGCTTTCAAGTTTTTTGAGTTGACTTTGGCAAAGGAAACGATTAATGAAGCCTTTTTAGCGTAGAATGAAGTTCGTCCTAGAAGAGAATAAATTGGCTGTCTTTTCGTGATGCCACGTTACCCCTGAAATAATACCCAAAATGTGTTGACACAGGTGCGGTTTATGATATTAAAACTTGTATCAAGGTTGTGTTAACCTTACAAATTTAGTATCATGAAAGCACTTTTTAAATCAGTATTTTTTCTATTAGTCCTGTTTGGGTTGAATAACCTTGGGGCACAAACACTTTTTTCTCCGGATGGTCAGATAGGTACAACACTATCAGGAAATGAGAGCGTAGGTATTGGTACTTCAAACCCCGCTGTTCATTCTAAATTAGATGTTGCAGGAGCCATTGCAACTAACGGCCAAAAGATAATTGATTCAGAATCGGATAAAATAAAAATTGGTGATCTTGATGGTGATGATGGATTAAGTACATTGGAGCTATGGTCTAATAATCAATCACGTCTATCAATCGATGCGAATGGTAATATTGGAATTGGTGGTAATTCAGACGGCGCAACCCTAGATGTCAAAGGAGATGAATCATGGGGGGTATTTTCAGGTTTTTCAGGAAGGGGGTTACTATCGAACAACCCTGGATGGGGCACTTTTGAACTACCGACTATTGGTAGTACCGGTGGTCAGTCAAGTATTATTGCACTCCATAATCCTTTGGTTTCATACAGAAATGATTTGGCATGGCTAGGCTACCCTGAAGGTTTTGCTGGTGTCAGAATGGCTTCTGACGTTGATGGTGTTGTTTTCTGGCAAACAGGAGTTACTGAAGATAACTATGTTTTGGCTAGAAATATTGGAGGAACCAGTGAAGAAATTCTTCGAATTAATAATATTGGGAATGTGGGGATTGGTACCAATACCATTGCAGGATACAAACTTGCTGTGCTTGGAAAGGCTATTGTAACGGACATCGAAGCGGTACCAGCTGGTAATGCTCCTTGGCCGGATTATGTGTTTGAAAAAGACTATAATCTTATGAGTCTTGAAAAAACAGAAGAATACATTTCCAAAGAAGGACACTTACCAGGTTTTCAATCGGCAGAAGATATAAAATCAGAGGGTAAATACAGTATGGCAGAAATGGACGCTAAGCTGCTGGAAAAAATTGAAGAGCTGACTCTTCACATGATAGCCTTGAAAAAGGAAAATGAAGCCTTGAAATCACAGATGAAAAGCCTTGCCAAATAAAGGACGTCCTTAACCATATGCACTATTATCATGAAAAAAACTGTTTTAGGCATCTTATGCCTCATTGGTACCATAGTTTCTTTTGCTCAAGGGGCATTCACAAGTAGTCTACTATCTACAGGTGAAAATCATGTCGTCATCGATTGGACTTATACCGAGTCTGTTGATTATTACCGCGTTTATTTTTCAAGTGTTAATGACTTTGAAAACCGTTTTAGCGGGGATGAGAGCAAAGAACTCACCACAGAAACTACAAGGGTAGAGTTCAACCATATTGTAGATGGTAGCTCATTATACTACTATCAAATTGGAGCCATAATAGATGGTGTAGAGACAAAAAGTGAAACGTATCAGTTCTCGATTACACCCTCATCACCGACTTTGAATGTTGCATCCAACTTTACCACAGAAGGTTTTAGGGCCAGTTGGGAGGTAAACCCTTTGTACGAGTACAAATTCTATCTATTTGAAGATGACCAGGGTCAAACTCCTGTAACGGGATATGAAGGTGTGACGGTTACCGGTAATTTCATCGAGGTAACGGGTTTAAGTCCTTTTCAAACCTATTATTACCAAGTTTCTTCAGTAGTAGCAGGGCAGGAATCCGTGCCTACTGAGTTGACTTCTGTGCTGACTCAGCCGCAGGCACCATTGTCTCTTGCGGTTGCCACGGATGCTTATCTTACAGCAGTAGCTCCGGGTACACCGGATAGTTATGAATGGTATAAAGATGGTGTTTTGATTGTCGATGCAGATCAAAGTACCTATACAGCCTTCAATACTGGTTCTTATCATTTTGAAGTAACTTATAGTCAGTTCCCTGGTGTGAAATTTCAGAGTGAGGCATTTGAAAAAACCGAAGGAGCTGATACTGATAAAGATGCTCTAACAGCTTTATTCGCTGCATTAAATGGAGCCAATTGGGCGAATTCAACTAACTGGAACAGCTCTGAACCGCTGTCTTCCTGGTATGGAGTTACGACTAATAATGAAGGAAGGGTAACTGGGTTAGACCTTAGTTCCAACGGATTAAATGGAGCTATTCCAGAGGTAATTGGAGCGCTTACCTATATTAAATCTCTTGATTTGTCAAGTAATGAATTGGGTGGTGAATTACCAACGGCGTTTATGATGCTAACTGTATTAAGGGATTTAAATTTATCAGAAAATGATTTTTTGGGAAACTTATCAAACCTTCGGTTAACGTATTACTATAACCTTGAATTACAGAATAATCACTTTTCTGGTGCCGTTCCTGTTTCGGCATTTACTTCTGACAATGTTAGACAAGTCGATTTTTCGTATAATGATTTTTCGGGAACGTTGCCTTCCACAATACGGGTAGGAAAAGAGCTTAAGGAAATAAATGTTTCAAATAATCAAATAAAAGGAAAGGTTCCTAAACTTTATGATTGCGCAGTATTTTGTATTAGTACTGATATTGAAACTTTGGATTTAAGCAATAATAGATTTGATGGGTACGTAGCGGATGCATTTGAACAAATGTTAAAACTGAAAGTTCTTGATTTATCAGGCAATTTGATTGACGAATCTATTCCAAGTATTCGTGGGAGATTTGGAAGTTATAATGGTGTTTTAGATGTTTCTGAGAATATTCTAAGTTTTGACAAACTTGTTCTGACGCCATCCATAATAGGTGTTTATCGCTATGCCCCTCAGATGAAGGTTGGTCTTCAAATCAGTGATGGCGTTTTAGCTATAGATGATTTTGGAGGGACACAATACGCTTGGTTTAGAGATGGCGCCATTGTTCAATCGGGGACATCTCAGGAATTAATGCCAACTAGTTTTGGACTTTATCATGTTGAAATTTCGAACCCATCCTTCGCAGGTCTTATATTGGAGTCATACGCTATCCCTGCCGGTGAGATCAATATAGAGACCGAACAAAATACCTTGTCTCTTCAAATTGAAAACGGAAGCAACGTGCGATGGTACCGCGATGATGAGCTAATTGCTGATGCTTCCGAATTAACGCTTGAAGCATTGTACTCAGGTAGCTATTACGCATTGGTAGATGCTGCTGTAATTGATGGATTGGGAAATGAAACTGTGGTAACATTAACTAGTGAGATAGTAAATGTTACTAGCGGAATTGATACCGATATTACAACATTAACCACGATTTTTAACACCTTAGGTAGCCCAGTATCATTGGGTGCAGATTGGGGAGATGAATCATTATTTCCATGGTCAGGGGTAAGTGTAGATGCCAACGGTCGTGTTACAGAAATTGATTTAAGCGGCAAAAGCCTTACCGGTGCGGTGCCGAGTGACTTTAATAACTTACCGTATTTAACGTCATTGGACCTTTCGAATAACAACTTATCAGGTGGGTTACCGGTATTTACAGGACATTATAGTGTAGATATAAGTGATAACTATTTTGTGTTTGCGGACTTTGGTGGTCAGACCATCGCAACTTATGCTCCGCAAGGTGATATACTACCACAGGTAAGTGGTGAGGAATTAAGTGTTTCTCATGTAGGAGGTGAGGAATTTAATTGGTTAAATACCTTGTCTTTACACTCAGTTTCTACTTCGTCTGAGTTTAGTACTACTGAATATGGAAGTTATAGCGCAGAGATTCGCTCTTCGCTATATCCTGAGTTGACGTTGCAAACTGTAGCGGTTCGGATGGGGGCAGTGCCGTTGAGTTTGGATAATAACACACTTACGCTGAATGCTTCTGAAGGTACCAACATCAAGTGGTTCCACAATGATGTTGAAGCAGTGGGCTCCACTGGCCTTTCCTATGAGGCTTTGTATTCGGGTAGTTATGCTGCAACCGCAGATTTCACTACAGTCGATGGTCTTGGGAATTCTGTAACCGTTACTTTGAGCAGTTCTGAGCTGACAGTAACCACAGGAATAGATACGGATATAGCGGCGTTGAGTGCTGTATACACCGCAATGGGTAGTCCTGCTACATTGGGTTGGGATGATGCACAGCAATATGCTAGTTGGACAGGTGTTAGTGTTGATGTGCATGGTCGTGTTATAGAAATTGATTTAAGTGGCAAAAGCCTTACCGGTGCGGTACCAGGTGACTTTAATAGCTTACCGTATTTAACGTTATTGGATCTTTCTGCTAATAACCTTTCAGGAGCACTTCCAGTATTTAATGCCAATATTATTGTCGATGTAAGTGATAACTATTTTGTGTTTGCGGACTTTGGTGGTCAGACCATCGCAACTTA
>CAYMST010000063.1:16015-20121 GCA_964393115.1 uncultured Roseivirgaceae bacterium
ATGATGTTGAAGCAGTGGGCTCCACTGGCCTTTCCTATGAGGCTTTGTATTCGGGGGATTATTATGCTACTGTTGAATTTACTTCGTCGTCTGACGACTTTGGTAATAATGTTACCGTAAACTTGACAAGTGTTGTAAGCTCAGTGTCCTCTGGTATTGATACAGACCTTCAAACCTTAACAGAAATCTATAATTCGTTAAACGGAGCTAATTGGACAAACTCTACAAATTGGCTTTCTGGAACTGATTTTTCAAATTGGTATGGTGTTTCTGTTGATAATAATGGCAGGTTGGTAGGGTTAAATCTTAGTGAAAATGGACTTATTGGAGTTCTACCTGAAACTTTTGCTGATCTTAATAAAGTGACATCAATTGATTTAAGTTATAACCATTTGGAGGGCACCGTTCCAGCATTTCCTGAAGGAGCGTCCATCAATATTAGCTTTAATAAATTTCATTTTGATGACCTCAACCCGTCATTGGTAGAAGAAGTATATTACCCTCAAAGAGTGGTACTCGCTGATCAAGTGATTAATGGGTTCTCTATGCTTAAAACAGGGGGTGAGAGCTATTCATGGTTTGAAGATGAATCTTTGGTTGGATCTACAGGTCTTTTCGAACCGACAGACTTTGGGTTATACTTTGCTGAAGTATCTCACAGCTCTTATCCTAATTTAATATTAAAAAGTGTTCCGGTATTGGGGGGTGAAGCACCGATTGAGCTTGATGTTGATCAGGTAATCATTGCCAAACTTGAAACACGATGGTATAGGAATGGTGAGCAAGTACAGGATAATTTCAGTGAGTCTTTCAACCCGAATCTATCTGGAGATTACCACTACGAAGTAGATTATTTAATACAGGAGGTACTAGAACAAGTTGTCATAACGGTGACCAGCGAAATTGTCAATATTCCATTTGGAGTAGATACTGATCGTCTTGCATTGATGGATCTCTATGAAAATGGGGGAGGAAGTGAATGGACTTCCGCTAATAATTGGGGTATTGGAAATGACCTTAACACCTGGGAAGGAGTTGTGACAAACGAAAATGGACGTGTTATCTCTTTAAGTTTATCTAATAACGGTCTAAGAGGTGCAATTCCAGCTTCTATAGGTAATCTTAGTTTTTTAAGGGCCTTAGACCTTTCAGGTAATGGTGATATGGAAACTACTGTTATACCATCGGAGATTGGAAATTTAAGTAAAGAATTAATACACCTTGATTTAAGTAAGTCTTGGTTAACTGGACCAATTCCTAGTGAGTTTTATGATCTCGTCAATTTGGAATATTTGAGTGTCGATGGTACCACCTTTGAGCCAAGTGAAATAAATGACTGGCAGGGTGATATTGGTCCGGAATGGGCCAGTTTCTCAAAACTTAAAATCTTAAGTGTACCATATTCACACATGGAACGTTTTCCTCCAGCCCTTTGTCAGTTGACTAATTTGGAGTACCTGGATTTTGGGACTGCCTATTGTGAAAATATTCCAAGTGAAATTTCTCAATTAATAAACCTTAAAACTCTTAAGTTAGGACGTAACAGTCTAAGGTCTATTCCAGAGAACTTGTTTGATCTCGAAAAACTTGAGGTATTAGATTTACAGAATAACTTTTTGACCAATGGATTGCCTAATAGGTTTAATCAATTGGAGAATTTAACTGACTTGAATTTGTCCAAATGTCGTCTTCAAGAAATTCCATCGTCAGTTTATGCTTTAAGAAAGATTACTCATCTTAGACTATCAGAATTTCCATCTTCTAACATTGGATCGAAAATATCAGGTCAGATTCCAAGTGAGCTTGGAGATATGATACAATTAAAGCACTTAGATTTTTCAAATCAACAATTTAGTGGCGCAATACCACAGGCACTTGGGAACTTGGTAAACCTAGAGTTTTTCTCTGTCTCAAATAATGACTTAACAGGTGCAGTTCCGACTTCATTTTCAAATCCAAGTTTTCGAACCCTTCTCCTAAATGATAACAATTTGAGTGGTACGCTTCCGCCTTTACAAATGACTAGAAGTGGAGTGGACTATACTGATAAGTTAGAATTACAAAACAATAGTTTTACATACACCGATTTTTTGACTAATAATGCAAATTTGGATTATTACTTGTCTGGTGGGTCTACCGACTATAAGAGTAACGTATACGGTCCACAGGCCGATATAGATCCGGTTTGGGATGGCTCAGCGTTGTCCGTTGCTTTTGTTGGAGGCAATACTCACCAATGGTATTTGGACGGTTTACCGATTCCTGGGGAAACAGCAAGTACTATTACCCCAACTACGACTGGTAGTTATCATTGTGTGCTTAATCATTCTTTATTCCCGCAACTTGAGTTGTCAAGTACGTCTCACTATTATGATGGAGGACAGAGTAGGAAGATTGATGAAAACCAAGTTGTCCATACATCAGCCCTGAGTGTCTACCCTAATCCTTTTAGTGACGTCTTCTACGTTGAGCTAAAAGGAGATGTGGGAAGCTATCAGTTTAGACTGTTTGATACCAATGGAAAAACAGTTCCATTTACAATTTCCACGAAATCCACACACCTGAAATTTGATGTAGTGGATGTAAAAGCAGGAGTTTATTTCTTGTTGGCTAAAAATGGAGATACGGTTGTTAGGAAGAAGCTTGTAGTAGTTAAGTAAACGGCTTTGATGTTTCTTAGGCTAGTAAGGGGAGGATGGGAAAATATTTCTCATCCTTTTATCTTGTTTGTCTTGGGACAAATGATATGGTTTTACAACAACCTAATTGATATTTGATAGGGTTTACTGCTCTAACTCAACATGAACCTGTATGGTGTCATTTGGATTCAGAGGCGTTGAAATGTTAATGTTTTGTTTACCATACAAAAAAGAGCACTTGGTTGTTACGTGGGCTTGTTAAAAATTACAATACAGAGGCTTACAGGAAAGAGTTCATAAGTTGCAGAGTCTAATCAAGACCGTTTGATTTTCTGGGTTGCTTTAGGTCGAGGAGGTAGTTTTGTTAGGCGAAGTATAAAATCTTCAAAACCTTTAATTGCATGAAAGTTTACAAATAGTTCACAAACACACTTACATATATTGTTTTTAAGTGTTTGATAATCGGTGTGGACCTTACTGGATTCGATCGCTGCCGCGCCAGCCCTGCCTGTAAGGCAGATTTGAATTGCATAAAAAAAGACAGCCATTTCTGACTGTCTTTGTGTGGGCCCTACTGGATTCGAACCAGTGACCCCCTGCTTGTAAGGCAGGTGCTCTGAACCAACTGAGCTAAGAGCCCTTTTTTGCTTTGAAACGACTGGTGTGTTTCAAATGGGAATGCAAAATTAGAGGTATTGATTTAAAATACAAGTTATCCGGTAATTAATTTATGAAATCCACTGATTTTTCTAACGCCATACCTCGCGAACCTTTAATTAAGATGGTGTAGTCGTCAGGTTTCCAGTTAGATAGGGTTTTTGTTAGATCTTGAGTGTTTTTAAAGAAAAATATTTTGTCCGAAGAAGATGACCTCACAGAAAAGGCCTCTCCACATAAAAATGCTCGGTCAATTGACGTTTTTTCGATCATTTCTACGAGTTTTTGGTGCTCCTCTTGTGAATGCTCACCGAGTTCGAACATATCACCCAATATCGCCGCTGTCTTTCCGCTCATGGATGCCAGGTTGTTTAATGCAGCTTCCATAGAGTTTGGGTTAGCGTTGTAGGCATCCAGAATAATTTTAGTTGAGCCTTTATGGATAACTTGAGAACGATTGTTGTCCGGATGGTATGTAGCGATTGCCTTTGCAGCTGACTCTGTCCGCACAGAAAAATGATTCGATACCGCTAAGGCCGCTGCGATATTTATAGCATTGTACGAGCCGGTAAGCTGTGAGGTGAACGAGCTGTTCTCCCATTGGAAAGTTAAGTATCCATCAGCAGCACTTTCATACTGAAATTGCCCCTGTGGGTATATTACTGGACTCGAAAATCGCTTGGCCATGTTATCTAGTACCCGATCGCTTTGATTTATAAATACTTGACCGGAGGTCTTTCGGATATAATCAAACAACTCACTTTTTCCTCTGATCACCCCTTCTATCCCGCCAAAGGTTTCCGTATGTGC
>CAYMST010000064.1:0-19740 GCA_964393115.1 uncultured Roseivirgaceae bacterium
CACTTCATGTGGATGGACGCCCAGAAAACAAGGAGATCATCGGCAAACGTGAATTTGCTCAAATGAAGGATGGAGTGATCTTCATGAATTTGAGTAGAGGCCATGTAGTAGAGATCGATGCGCTAAAAGAAGCTATTGATTCCGGAAAAATAAGAGGTTGCTCGGTAGATGTATTTCCAAAAGAGCCAAAAAACAATAAAGAGCCTTTCGAATCACCACTAATAGGATCAAGAAATACTATACTTACTCCACATATTGGAGGCAGTACTATGGAGGCACAGGAAAACATTGGAAATTTCGTACCTAGAAAAGCTATAGAGTTTATAAACTCTGGAAGCACTACGAATAGCGTCAATTTCCCAGAAGTACAGCTTCCCATTTTGAGCAAAGGACACAGATTTCTGCATGTGCATCAAAACTCTCCAGGCATTTTAGCCAAAATCAACAATATCTTGGCGTCTAACAATATCAATATTGAAGGGCAGTACTTAAAAACGAATGAGAACATCGGTTATGTCATCACCGATGTAAGTACTCAATATGGAAAAGAGGCCATTGAAGAACTGAAATCAATAGAAGGCACCATTCGCTTCAGAAAACTATTTTAATCTCTTAGAAGGTAAACTAAAATGAGCATTCGGTGAAAACGTTTTCACCGAATGTAAAATTAAGTTCTTGATACAAGAGCTATGATAAACTGTAAAAACAGATTGTTTTTGTTTTATTTTTATAAAAAATTAAACTTTACCAATCTTTAACGGTTTTTATTATTATATTTGTTCAATATTATCCAAATTGATGGCTTCAACCATCCACTTGTAGTATAAGATGTTTAGGAAGTTCTGGTTAGATACAATTGTAGGAACCGTCTTTGTTTTCGCCGTCATGGGAGTCTTCGGAAGCATATCTACCTTCAAGATATTCGACCTTTTTGATCCAATTGGTGAGGCTCTAGCAGATATGGAATTGACAGACATTGTTTTCTCCCAAATGAGAGAAGCGCAAGTGCCAGATGACAGGGTTGTCCTTGTCAACATTGGTCAATTGGATAGATTGGGCATTGCCGGTATGATCGATATCATAAACTCATATAAACCTAAAGTCATTGGGATTGATGTATTCTTTACGTCTCCTAAAGATTCGCTGGGCGATCTAATTTTGGAGGAAGCCATCGATAGGAGTGAGAATATTGTACTTGTGAGCAAGCTGCTGGATTTCAATGAGGAAAAAAATTGCTATGATTCATTGGCTTTATCTTTACCTCGCTTTTCTAAAAATGCGCAACTAGCTTTTGCAAACCTCCACACAGATGCCAAGCACCAGGATGATTTAAAAATGAATCGCTTGATATACCCAAAAGAATGCGTTCATGACACTACCCACTTATCATTCCCTACTCTTTTGGCCAATTACTTAGAACCGGAAAAGGTACAACGATACGTTAAACGAAATAATGAAACAGAAGTACTCAACTTTAGAGGAAATGTGTTGGATTATGGAGCCTCCAAATTCGGAACAATGTTTACTGCTCTTGATTTCAACGATGTTTTTTCACAAAATTTCACTCCGGATGTCATTGAGGATAAAATCATAATCCTCTGTTACTTAGGAGATCATCTAGGAGATAGACAGTCCCGGGAAGACAAATTTTTCACTCCTCTAAACCTGAAATACGCGGGGCGATCTGAGCCCGATATGTTTGGAGGAGTTATCCACGCAAATGCTGTGGCCATGATCCTTAACGAGGACTATATTGATGAATTAGCACCATGGCAGAGCTGGCTGATAGCCATTTTATTATGCTATATCAACGTGGTTTTCTTCTCGTGGATTTATCGTCGTTTGTCGCGTTGGTATGACGGCTTAACGAAAGTTATACAACTTTTAGAGGTATTAGTCTTAGTATTTGTCATCCTATACGTACTAGATATATTTAATTTCAAGTTAGACTTGACAGTTGCAATGATTGCTATTCTCCTAACCGGGGATTTATTAGAGGTTTACTTCGGTGTAGTGAAGAACCTAACGAGTCGCGAAGGAAGAAAGCAATTATTCAAACTAAATAAATTTTAAATTTGCATAATCAAATTGGGAATATTATGAAATCTATTGTTTCAGCTCTCACTGTACTTGTTATATCTGTGAGCATATCATTTGCTCAAGGATATACTTTTAGAGTTTTGGCAAACAAGGGTCAAAACCAGGTTGTTAGAAACGGAAAAAAGCAACCCCTAAGAACGGGAACTACTCTTTTAGCGGGGGACGAGATCATTACAAATGACGGATCTTATATCGGCTTAATGCATAAATCAGGAAAAACTCTTGAAATAAGAACCAAAGGTTCTACCAAAGTTTTAGAACTAGAGAAAAAGATCAGCATTGGAAACTCCAGTGTAGCTAGTAGATATGCTAATTATATCATGGCGAGGCTCAACGAAGATGAAACTGGCGGTGGCAAAGGTCACCATACCGTCGCTACGGGAGCTGCTGAGAGAGCTACAGGTAAGGCCATTACAATCTTGAGTAAAAAAGATGTGGATGTATTAGGTCCTGAAATATTGGTGCGTTGGACAACGCTGGAAAACGCTACTACTTACTCAGTATCTGTTCAAAATATCTTTGATGACGAGATTTACTCAGCCGAAACCGAAAAAGGTAGGTTCAAACTCAACCTTAATGACGAAAACTTTGCTGAGGAAGAACTTTTAATCGTTACCGTTCATAATAAGGATAACGAAGAAGAAACCTCTAATGAGGTGGGTATAAAAAAGCTTGATGAAGAAAGGGCTGCCGCTGTGAAAGCTGATTTACAGTCATTGAAAGCAGAAGTTTCAGATGATTCTCCAATAAGTAAGCTGGTATATGCCTCATTTTTCGAGGATAAGGGTCTGATACTTGATGCCATCACCCAATACGAAGCCGCTGTACAAATGGCTCCAGAAGTAAAGGATTTTCAAGTATTGTATTCTGACTTTCTGGTTAGAAATGGCTTAGCTGCTGCTGAAGTTACGGAGTAAAGAAAGGGAAATTATAAATGATCCCCATAGTCGTAAGGCAATGGGGATTTTTTATTTATTGCGAAGCCAATAGATACAACACAGACATTCGGATTGCCACACCGTTCTCTACTTGATCCAGTATAATAGCGTTATCAGAGTCGGCAACTTCACTGGTAATTTCCACACCTCTATTTATAGGTCCCGGATGCATGATTACCACGTCCCTTTCAATATCACTGAGTATTTCAGTATTGAGCCCAAAGTAAGTGGAATACTCGCGCAGAGATGGAAAATAGCTATCCTGCTGCCTCTCCAGTTGGATTCTTAACATATTCAGCACATCACTCTCAGCAGCCACCTTCCTGATATCATGCTCCACTTTAACCCCTAACTCTCCAATATACTTAGGCATCAAAGTTGGTGGACCACACAAAGTAACATTCGCACCAAGCTTTTGAAGTGCAAAAATGTTTGATAGTGCAACACGTGAATGTATGATATCACCTACTATGGCTACATTTAATCCCTTTAACTCACCGAACTTTTCCCGGATAGAAAACGTATCCAGTAGAGCCTGGGTAGGATGCTCATGAGTACCATCTCCAGCATTAACAATATTCGCTTCAATATTCTTCGCCAAAAAATGTGGCACACCAGGACTCGAATGCCTGATGACCACCATATCTACTTTCATAGATAAAATATTGTTTACCGTATCGAGTAGGGTCTCTCCTTTTTTTACAGAACTGTTAGAGGATGAAAAATTGACCACATCAGCACTGAGCCTCTTCTCTGCGAGTTCAAATGAAAGCTTAGTCCGTGTCGAGTTTTCAAAAAAAATGTTAGCTACCGTAATATCCCTTAACGAAGGTACTTTTTTAATTGGCCTATTGATAACGTCTTTAAACTCGTCCGCTGTTTGAAAAATTAGCTCAATTTCTTCTTTTTCTAGATCTCGAATACCTATTAAATGCTTACTTCTCAGTCCGTTCATCAAATCACTTATACCATATCCATTATCCAAATACTATCTTCATCCATTCCTTGCTCTTTGAGCTCAACCAGAATACGCTGCGATTTGATAGTATTAACCCGTTTCCCTACAAATGTTCCCTCCACGGGAATATCTCTACTATACATTCGGTCTATTAGCACAAGGAACTCTACTTTTTCAGGTCTTCCATACGCATTCATAGCGTCCATAGCAGCCCGTATTGTTCTACCCGTAAAGAGCACGTCATCGACCAATATAACTTTTTTACCTTCTATGATAAATGGTATATTGGTTGAATTAGCTCGTAGTGGCTGGTCCCTTCGTCTAAAATCATCTCGGTAAAAGGTGATATCAAGATAACCAAGTGGTACAGACTCTCCTTGATCTTTAAGGAGTTCCTTACGAATTCGCTCCGCCAAATAGATACCTCTTGGCTGAAGTCCCAAAATCACAGAATTTTTAAAATCACCATGACTTTCAATTAGCTGATGGCACAGACGCTTGATCGTGATGCTCAGCTGTCTGCTATCGAATAATAACCGTTTATTCATAAGACCTTGGGGCAAATATAGTTGCTTCAGTTTCTGTTTAATGAAATTTTATTGACGTAAAAGAACTGTTTAGAACCATTCATTCCTTTTCTATCCTTTTTCGTAATACTTTGCTTACCGGAAATATAAAAATTATCGTCGTACCATCGACTAATCTTACTTGCGTATCTTGAAAAATTAACTGCTTTGAGCTCATCAGTACCCAGTTTGATGCTGTCTTGTTGTGCAATCCACAGTCTATTCCCAGCGCTTAACACTCGTGAGGATATTAGATCTTGATTGGCATAAAGCCACGTTAATGTATCGCTTACATAGGATACA
The DNA here is from genome assembly GCA_964393115.1 of uncultured Roseivirgaceae bacterium. Classification (GTDB taxonomy): domain Bacteria; phylum Bacteroidota; class Bacteroidia; order Cytophagales; family Cyclobacteriaceae; genus CAYMST01. The sequence goes on from CAYMST010000064.1 coordinate 4,866, forward strand.
GTAGATTGATTGCTAAGTGAAAAAGTCACCAAGTCCTGGTATTCAAAGGTATTGGACCACTTCAGTACTCCCTCATCGGAAACGCCAATCACGCAGGAATGAGAATAGTCATATGAGGTAAGTCGGGAGCCAAAATCACCAAGACCATAATTTATTGTTCCAGGCATAACAGGACTAAAAGCCGTATAATTTGAGTATTTAGGATAATAAGCTTCTGAATGCAACACAAGATGTCCATTTGTGAAAATAAGCTCTGACAAGCTCACTCTATACCCTCGATGAAGCACTTTACCTTTTCGACTTAGTTTTGTTGCCTTTTCTACCGCTTTCCCCTCTCTTTTCTCTCCAAGGTATTGAAAGACATTAGGAAGATTATTTTGTGGCACATGCTTCATTTCCCCATATTTATTGGTGAACATATACCCTGCAATATTCTTCTGATTTCGGAGGGCGTAAGTACCTCCGAGATATAGTATATTCGTAGAATCAAAGGTCATCAGGCAACTACGATAAGTAATTCCCTCTGGAGGAATCATCTCTTTTCTGAGCTGTTCTTTACCATATTGATCATAAATCCTATATTCAATGCTTTTCTGTCTAGAAGGTAAGTCGTCAGCATGCAAAACGGCAAAAGTACCATTGTGATCATTCGGAAGAACCTTGATCAACTCTCTCTTCTCTCTAAAGAAATTTGGAAGCACCTTAAATTTTCGCTTCTCCAAATCGTACAACAGAACAACCGCATTGCCTTCGGTGTACCCTCCAAATATCAAGCTCCTTCCAACCACTTCAAATTCTGTCAGTTCGATTGGGAAGAGGGACCTCATATTAAACCATACGGTATCCTTGGTATCTTTATCAATTTCTAAAACTGAATAATCTAGTGAATAAGCATGTTTTATTCCCAACAAGTAAAACTTTGACTTATAATGCTCATAACCCATTAGCTCCAATGACCATGGAATACTAACATTCATTTTCCAGACTTGCTGTAATGCAGTATCAAGATATGTCGTAGACCACAATTTATTGTTTTCAAAACTTTTCCTTTCCGTAACTACTGCTAACCCATAATCATCCGCTGGAATAATGGTAAAGTCAAAGTCAGTTTTAGATATATGGTATTCATACCTCCCAGTTTGCTGAATATTTCGATACTGACTAGCTGATTCATCAGTCGATTGAGCAACAGAGATAAAACAAATAATTACTAAAAAAATGGTTGTTTTTACGTTATTGGGATTCACCTTTAGCTACAATAATATCATATTCTTCTCTGGTAACGGGCTGTACAGAAAGACGAGAATTATTCACCAATACCATGTTCTGAAGTCTATCGTCTTGTTTGATTTCCTTAAGTTCTACAGGTCTGGATAATGCCCTTTCTGGCACTAGGTCAACTACTACCCATCGATCATCTTCCGTCGTCGGGTCGGGATAGTAGTCCCTTACCACTTTAGCAGTGCCAACGACAGATTTTTCATTCACACTATGATAAAACAAGACCAAATCTCCTTCTTTCATCTCCTTCATGTTATTTCTTGCCGCATAATTTCTTACGCCATCCCAATGGTCTCGGCCCAACTTCACAAAATCATCCCATGAATAGGTATTCGGTTCTGATTTCACCAACCAGTATTGCATATATGATCAATTTATACTTTAACTACGATTTTACAACTTAAAAGATAGCTCTAAGTCTTCCAGCTAGTAAAATTAATCTGTTCATTTACAGTTCCTGCCTTTCAGACTGAAATAATATCATCGCTACTTACACTTTTTTGTTAGATTCGATTTTTAATCCCGAAAACAGTGAATAATCGATCGATAGCAGATATTTTTAAGAAAACTGCCAACTTATCCGAAGTTCATGAACTGAACCAATACAAGATCAAAGGACTAAATGTTGCTGCTTATAAAATTGAGCAGCTTGATACCTCGCTTGCTGACCTTGACAGCACTCAGATATCCCAACTTGACGGAATCGGTAAGAGTATCTCAGAAAAAATCAAGGAGATATTAGAATTTGGTATTACACAAGAACTTAATGATCTCATTGCGCAAACTCCTCCTGGAATATTGGATATAATGACCATCCCCGGATGTGGCCCCAAAAAAGTGGCGGTCATATGGAAGCAAGGTCATATTGAGGATGTGAATGCCTTATTAGAAGCTTGTCAAGATGGGAGCCTCTCTGCGCTAAAAGGTTTTGGCGACAAAACTGTAATATCTATTAAACAAGCCATTGAGTTTCGAATGGAAAACCATGGAAAACTCCATTACGCAAAAGCGGAAATTCTCGCCAATAGCCTTATCGAGGCTTTGTCAAACCAATTTTCTGACATAAAAATATCTACCACAGGCCAACTCCGTCGGCAGATGGAAGTCATTGATAATCTTGACTTTTTAATTTCTGGATTTGAGATTGATGAAATAGAAGGTTTCATGCAAAGTATGCCTGGTGTAGAACTCACCAAACAAAAAAGTAGTCCGTTCATACTGAGAGGCGTATTTAGTGAGTTTTTCACTCCCTTTACCTTAAGGTTTTGTGAGGTACAGGCTTATACCAACACTCTTATTCGCCTTACTGGCTCACAAGCTCATTTGAATTCCATTCTCTCCAGTGGCCAAACCATTGCTCAAGTCTTGAGAGGTAAAATCTTTGATTCAGAAGAAGCTTTTTACAAAAACATAGGCTTACATACTCCTCCACCAGAAATGCGCGAAGGAATAAATGAATTAAGACCTATAGAAAAAACGGGTTTCAATCTTGTGGAATACGCTGACCTTAAGGGCATACTGCACAATCACTCGACCTATAGCGATGGGAAAAATACGCTTCGTGAGATGGCGGAGTACTGCAAAGAACTGGGGTATGAATATCTAGGCATCTCGGACCACAGTAAAACTGCGTTTTATGCCGGAGGGCTTACCGAAGACCAAATCTTTGCTCAGCATGAAGAAATAGACACTATAAACAAAGACCTATCACCATTTAAGGTATTAAAAGGTATTGAGTCCGATATTCTATCAGATGGTAGTCTCGACTATAGTCAAGAGGTCTTGGCTTCGTTTGACTTTATTGTAGCCAGTATACATTCGGGCTATAACATGTCGGAGGAGCAAGCCACAGCAAGGCTTATAAAAGCTATTGAAAACCCATTTACGACCATATTAGGACACCCTACAGCAAGACTACTTCTTGAAAGAGAAGGATATCCTGTAAATCACCACAAAATCATCGATGCCTGTGCTGCAAATGACGTTATATTAGAGATTAATGCCAGCCCCTATAGGCTAGATGTCGATTGGAGACATATTCCGTATGCTCTTGAAAAAGGCGTGTTATTAAGCATTAATCCTGACGCACATGATATGAAAGGATATCATAATATGCGCTATGGTTGGATAACCGGACGTAAAGGTGGACTTACCAAAGACTCCACGTTTAATGCTTTGGGGTTAAATGACATGCTAGCGCATTTAAGTAAAAAACAATCTGCCATTACAACGCATTTGTAAGGGATGAAGGTATTAATTATTAGATTCAGTTCCATTGGAGATATTGTCCTTACCACCCCTGTTATTAGAGCCACTAAAGAGCAAGTGCCTAATGTAGAAGTACACTTTTGCACCAAGCAGCAGTACGCATCAATATTAACTGATAATCCCTATTTAGATAAGCTTCATTTGCTTCGTGAAAACGGATTAAGTGCTCTGGTGAAGACCTTGAAAAAAGAGAAGTTCGACTTCATCATTGACCTTCATAATAACCTGCGAACCGCCATCATTAAGCTTCAATTGAGAAGACCTTCTAAAGCTTTTGATAAGCTTAATTTTAAGAAATGGCTTTTGGTTAAGTTTAAATTGAACCTTCTACCTAGCGTTCATATTGTTGACCGATACTTTCAAACCGCCGCTCCTATCGGGGTAATACCTGATGATAAAGGGTTGGATTTTTTCATTCCTGAGCGCGATAAAATAGATCCCGAGTGGTTACCAGTTGGGTTTCGTGAAAGTTATGTCGCTGTGGTTGTTGGGGCTAAGTTTGCCACTAAGAGGCTACCCTTCAAAAGGCTAGTAGAATTATGCGATCGCATCAACAGGCCTATCATACTTCTTGGCGGGAAAGAAGACACTGATATTGGAGAAAAGGTGGAAGCATTTTTTGATACTTCTCACGTCAACGAACAAACGGAAAAGACGCTACAAAAAGAGCTCAACAAGCGTACAACTATATTTAATGGCTGTGGTAAGTTTAACCTTAACCAATCTGCATATTTACTCAAAAACGCTCAAGCGGTATTTACACATGATACTGGGTTAATGCATATAGCCGCAGCATTTCAGAAACCAATTTATAGCATATGGGGAAACACAACTCCATATTTTGGTATGTACCCGTATAAAACAAAATTTATCATCTTCGAAAATAATGACTTAGACTGTCGGCCCTGTTCAAAAATAGGTTTCGGCACATGTCCAAAGGGTCACTTTAAGTGTATGAATGATGTGAAGTTTGATTTTTACTTGGAATAATTTCATTAAAATCAACCAACACGACGCCTTAAGAGTTTTATTATTAGCTATTTATGAAAGTTGGATAACTTTTCTGAGATGAGGTTTTTTGTGGAATAACATACAAATCGCTAGTTTCGTTGTTGATTTCTGGTCATTTCAATGAAAAAACTTACTATCGTAAGACATGCTAAGTCGTCTTGGGAGTTTCCTGGATTGTCTGATTTCGATCGTCCTCTCAACAAACGAGGACGTCGAGATGCCCAGTTGATGGCAAATCATAGTCATCACAACGAGATTCAACCCGATTTATTTCTAACAAGCCCTGCTAGCAGAGCGGTAACTACAGCTCGAATCTTTGCTTCTGCGATGAACTACGTTGAACAACAGATTCAAATGAATACTACTCTTTATCACGCTTCGCCTTTAGAGATTCTTGTCACGCTCAAAACCCAATTAGATGAACATAATCACATTATTCTATTCGGTCATAACCCCGGTTTAACAGAATTTATCAACCAATTTGGAAATCTATCCTTGTCGAATCTGCCGACATCTGGCTTAGTTTCATTTTCCCTAAAAACGGAGACCTGGGCTTCCATACAATTTAAAATGGGAGTGGAAGAACATTATTTCCATCCAAAGAGCATCTCATAAGAAGAACTTTTGGTCAATCAGAAATACGCGAATTAACCAAACAAATTACAACCAATACAGTACTCCAAGTGTCATTAACATGATTAGGTTAATAACAGTATGACTAGAACCATTATAATATTATTGATTGCGTGTTCAACGCTAACTTCATGTTTAGACGATGCAGAAGACTCCGCATCAGCACTCGAACAGTCACCGGTTAGAGCTATCACCAACGACTCTTTCTTTGATGATAACGGAACACCCATTGGAACACCGCATGGAGATAACTTCACTATAAAATCGGCTTCTTTGATTGGGTCTGCTGTGAATATAGAAGTTGAGTACTCAGGAGGATGTGAAAATCATGAGTTTGAATTAATATTCAACTCGGCAAATCAAAATGCTCAAGGAACACCTAAAAGCTTTGTACTAGTTCACGATGACAACGAAGATCCGTGTGAAGCGCTTTTAACCGAAAATATAATCATTCAATTGCCTTCGAATATAAATAACGGAGGTGGACAAGCTGATAATTCGGTAAATATATTTAATGGTTATAACGGTGCTTTTCATACAACCTCCGACTCATGGTCTTCCTCAGTACCTCAATCGAACGATTGCGTTATACGAAACAGTAAACTAGAGGTCTTCAATTCATGTGCATGGAGTCTTTTAAACGACAAAGCATTTTTCCAAGTAAATCCAAAAGACTGGGATCGTCATCTTATCCCAGTAGAAGTGGCCGATGGTGTTAGTTTGGAAGGACTAATCCTTACAGAATATGATCTTGGTGTTACGGTATTGACGGAGTATACTATCCCAGATTCGATCGTCACCTGTTTGGCATTAGATCCTAACGGAATCCCAGTCAGAATTAATTGTATCACAACTCCTAGTGGACGTTAATTACCTCCAAAGCTTATGCCTATCCAATTGTATTTCATGGCCAAAAAACAATCTAGTAGCGTGAATAAAGGCTGGTGTGACATCTGAAGAATAGAAGGCATTTTTTTCAGAAGGTGTGTCTATTCGATTTAGACCATGTTCAATGAGAAGTTTATGCAGTGCTTTTGCTACCATGCTGGCAGAATCAATGACTTCAACCTTTCCTTGGTAATACGACTCTATTTGAGTCTTGATAACCGGGTAATGGGTACATCCAAGAATTAAGGACTCTATACCTGATAATTCTTCTTTGGATAGATAGGTATTTATAATTTCTTCACTTATCCTATCCTCATGAAAACCTTCCTCAATCATGGGTACCAATAAAGGAGTAGCAAGGGCTTTCAAACTAATGTTAGCCCCTCTATGATTCATTTTATCCGCATATACATTCGAACCAATCGTCTGCTTAGTCCCAATTAACCCTATCGTTTTATGAACTTCAGTATCTTCAAAGTGATCAACTACTGGATCTATAACATTGAGTATGATAGCTCTAGTGCCAACATACTCACAGATCAGTTCGTAAGCTGCAGCGGAAGCCGAATTGCAGGCGATTAGGATAACCTTACATTTTTTTTCCAATAAGAAGTCAACGATTTTAATGCAGAAGGCTTGAATAACTGCCTTTGATTTATCCCCATAAGGCAAATGCTCCAAGTCTCCGAAGTAAACAATGTGCTCATTGGGCAATAACTTCTTAACAGCTCTAGCCACTGTTAAACCTCCTATACCACTATCGAAGATACCTATTGGTAGATTGGCTTTTAGCATATTACCTTTTCAGCGTGAAGCTGTGGGTAATTTCGGCAGTACCATTTAAGGTAGAGGCAACAGAACAGTATTTTTCCGTTGCTAGCGCTACCAACTTACCAATCTCCTCCTCGCTAGCATCGGGTGAGGTCACTTCATATTTGACATGGATATTGGTGTAATACTTGGGGACTTCATCTCGCCTCGTCCCTACTACTTCTGCTGTCAGGTCAACTAATTCTTTTCTCCTTTTCTTAATCATAGACACCAGATCAACCGCTGCGCATGAAGCTAAGGCAGACAATAAAAGTTCCATCGGAGATTGTGCTTTCTTATCTTCAGCTCCATACATATCAATATTTACGGTATTCCCACTTGCATTTGTAGCTGTATACTCCTTGTCAGCTACATACTTCATCACCACTGTAGTTTCCATACTGCAAAGTATCTACGCATTTAATAGAAACACAATACTAAGATCAGGTTTCCTAAAAATTAAGTTGTCTTATAATCTCGAATTTTTGAGATCTTCTTCGTCATCTACATCAATCAATTCAGGAAGTAGATATACTTGTTTACGGTAACTCCTTATGTCGGCAAGTGTAGTTTCCAAAACCTCACTAGTACTCCATTGCTTATTTTGAAAAACCTTTTCATACATCGTATTCATGCCTAGTAAGTAGTACCCACCATCATTTGCCGGTCCAAGCACAAAGTCTTTTTTTCGCAATGCTTCAAATGCTTGAATTATGATCTCAGAGGTAAGCTGCGCGCAGTCCGTTCCAATAATACATGCACGCTTGTAACCGCAATCAAAAGCCCAAGAAAAGGCTGATTGCATTCGTGTACCTAAATCAGCTTGCTCTTGGAGACGTTTCAAGTAGGTATCTTCTGGCCAAAGAGGGTCTTCAAATTCAATTTTATCCGAATAAAAGACCACCTTATCATAAGGCAAGTTCTCCGTGACTTGTCTCGTAATGGATAAGAGACTACAGTAAACTTCTAAAGCCTTTTCGTTACCAATAGTTCTTGCCAAACGGGTTTTAACTCTACCTAAAACTGGATTTTTGGCAAAAATGATCAAGATGCTTTCATTCATAAGCCTTGGTCCCCTTTATAAGCCACTGTCCCCATAGCTGGTCGTAAGGATGTACTTTTTCAGTATACCCTCCTTTTTCGTTCACTACTTTTCGATCATGATTAACCCAATCAAATATCCCACCATAAAGGTTCTTAACGTTCGTGAACCCTTTCTTTTGTAGCTTCTCTCCTATCCGTTCGCTCCTATATCCTACTGAACAGTATACTATCACTTCTTTATCACGTGGTATGGAATCTAATCTCTTCATTTTAAAGTAGTCATACCCAACGTAATGAGCACCCTCTAAATGAGAAACCTCATATTCGTCTTTCTCTCTAGTATCCAACAGAATGATGTCCGTATTCGCTTTCATCAAGCTATCCAACTCAACATACTTAATCAAAGGCACTGTGTTTTTATACATGCCTTTTAACATTAAATCATACCCTATTTGAGACTTCGCCACAACCGGCAACAACACTAAAAAGACGTATAGTGGTTTAAATATTGACATCAGCATATTGTTTCTTTTTATAAAGTTCCCACCCAAATAACGCATAAACGGGAGCGTATTCTAATACAAAAGCCCAATAATTTGGTTGATACCCTTCCAAGCTGTATCCTACATAGCTCAAAAAAACAAGCCCAGACCAAACAATAGCAAAATTGAAGGAGGTAAATAGGCTAAAAGTCAATACCGGGATCACATACCAAGGATGAACGGTAGTACTAAATGCTAAATATGTAAAATACATCAGCATGAAAACCACCATCTCGTCATTACGCCTTTTTCTAAATGCGTAAGCTATGAACAATACCAAAACTACAGTGACTAATTTCAATAACGGACCTATGATTCCAATAAGGTTATACCCCTCTAAATAGTAACCAATTTCCCGAAATAAGAAGTACAAACTAGCATTGAACTCGAACTTGACGAAAAACAGAGAAATACTGGCATATAGTCCATCGACTAGCTCCTGACTGACCAGTGGTAAAAAGCATACTATTAGACTGGCAAAGAAGATGAGGTAATAGCGAATTGATTTCCATTCAAACTTTAAAAAATAAGGCAAGAACAAAAGCGGAATTAGTTTTGCCGCCACCCCTAAGCTCATTCCTACAGACGAAAGGCTATCTCGACCTAATTTAAGAAAATAAACACTGCATAAAACAAAGAATATCATAACACCCTCGTAGTGGAGGTTACCTATCAGTTCTAATATGATTAGGGGGTTTAATGCGTAAAGCATGGCTGCCTTGGACTTACCTCCAAAAGACTTCACGATGCGGTATATAAGAAGGACATTTCCCAAATCAAATAATGCTAATATCAACCGCATCCAAAACACCTCCATGATCATTTGATGATTTCCGAGTGTTGCCGAAATCCAAAAAATCAATTGGCTAATGGGCGGATATATAGTGAAATACTCCTTAGAATTTAATAACTCAAAAATTTCTTTAGAATAGCCAGGAAATGGATTACTCAAGTAATAGGATGGAAGTTGAGAAAATGGATTGATTCCGCTCACCAGTAACCTTCCGTCCCAAATGAACCTATAAAAATCATCGGACAAAGTAGGGAGACCAAAAAACAGAACTAATCTTACTAGTGATGCTAACCATAATATCACCGGTAGACTTAGTTGATTTGATTGTTTAACGGCCAATAAGTAAGCTACAAAAGCAACTATTAAAGCAAGAAATAATGTTGCTTGCTCATGACGTGGCACATAATAATGAACACCAGTAATTGAGGCCAGTAATACTGTAAAGTAAAGAAGTAGGGAAATGTATCGCTTAGCCATTTCGCTTCGAATAGTAACCTTTGTACGGTACGATCGAAAAGTAAACAATAGCTGCCAAACCAGCACTCATCAAGCCATGTAAAAACATCATTCCATACTCATACAAGTAGAACCCAATGCCCAAACCAAATAAGAAATAGATGCATAATAAAGCTTCCAAAATTATTAAGGGAGAGAGTTTGAAACTCAAATATTGATTCTCTACTATGCTCATGTTTTTATCAGTAATGTTGAACTTCGGGGTACGAACAAATGGCGTTTTTCTTCCGACAAAACCTTCAATCACCGCTATAGAATTATGTACTGACAATCCCAGTGAAAAAGCCAAAAACATAAAGTATTGTTTTAAAAAGTGTTTCACGGAGTGGTCCTCAATCGAGTCTTTGTAGGACACCCAATAAAAGAAGGTAATAAAAATAAAGCCTGGTATAAACACCGAAAAGAGATTTACATAAAAGCTAAAATCTGGTGTCACCGCTTTGTAATACACCATGGGGACACTTACCAGTGAGCCAATGAGTAACCATACGAATACTGAACTGTTCAGCAAATGGAATACCGCAAAGGTCTTGGTTTTTTTATTCAAGCTTGAGGTCAAGATGTTTTTGATATGTTTCCTTGCAGACTCCGCTGCTCCCTTGTTCCATCGGTATTGCTGTGACCGAATAGATGGCAATAGAACGGGTAACTCACTTGGAGACTCTAGATCCTGTAAGTACTTAAATTTCCACCCTTTGAGTTGTGCTCTGTAACTGAGATCCAGGTCCTCACTAAGTGTGTCGGCTGACCAACCACCAGCATCTATAATACATTCCTTTCTCCAAACACCCGCCGTTCCATTAAAGTTGATGAAGCTTTTAGACACATTTCTCCCGGTCTGCTCAATAGAAAAATGAGCGTCGAGCCAAAACGCCTGAAATTTTGTAAGTGCTCCAAAATCACGATTTATATGAGACCATCTGGATTGAACCATACCAATAGAAGGGTTTGAAAAAACACCTACTGTCCTTAGTAAAAAATCCGGCTTGGGAACAAAGTCAGCATCAAAAATAGCGATAAGCTCGCCCTGGGCTACGCTTAATCCTTCGTGTAATGCTCCCGCCTTGTAACCTGTACGTACTGAGCGCTGAATATGCTTGAAATCAAACACTTCAGTCAATGTACCCAAATGCTGGCGAATGATATCGCTCGTCTCATCGGTAGAATCATCTAATACCTGAACCTCTAAAAGCTCTTTAGGATAGTCCAAAGCAGCTATCGCATCAATCAATCGCTTTACTACGTATCGTTCGTTAAATACTGGTAGCTGAATCGTCACTTTTGGGAGGTTAGCGGAAGACACCTTGCTAGATGAATATCTACCTCTTACTTTTCTGTAGATCAATGCCAAATTAAATTGACAAATGCTGAATAAAAACACAAACAACATCGCTACAAAATAAACAGCTAATAGAATCCAGGCAGTCATATATAAGTTTAGTGTTTAAAGATACTTAAAAATAGTCCAGATTATTTTATATCCGGCAGACACAGTGCCTTTCACCGTTCCGGATATCTTAGAAACCCCTATGCGCTTGCGGTAATTCACGGGAACCTCAGTAGATTTCATACCGTGTTTAGCAGCCTTTAATTGCATTTCTACCGTCCAGCCATAGTTCGTATCACACATCTCCATGGCCATAAGACTATCAAATTTTACAGCTCTAAAAGGGCCTAAGTCAGTAAATACCACGCCATAAAACAATTTAATGAGTCGTGTAGCTAGCCAGTTACCAAATATCTGTTGTGGTGTCATAGAGCCTCTTTCCTTAACACCTAAAGCTCGAGACCCAATAACCAAATCGACTTCGTCATCTTGTATTGGAGCCAGTAGGTTGGGCATTTCACTAGGGTAGTCGGAGTGGTCTCCATCTAAAAACACCAATACATCAACAGGATTATTGTTTTTAAAATACTCAATACCCTTCAAGCATGCACTTCCATACCCACTTCTTTGTTCACGGAGCACAGTAACCCCTTTACTTTTTGCCTTCTCATAAGTCGCGTCTGTAGAATTATTATCCACTACTACTATCTCCTCAACTATATCTTTTGGAATCTCATCAATCACCGCAGAAATAGCGTTTTCCTCATTAAAAGCAGGAATTACAACTCCAATTCTCATTCAGTACAAAAATTACATCGAGCAAATAACGGGTTTAGCCGCGACATTTTATGTTCTCGACGACAGTTTGTCATAACCACTACGTTTACCGATAAACTTTAATCGTATTTGCATCGTTTATTTGATAGATATAAGCATATATTATATAGGTAAATTTCAATTTTAGTAGAAAATCAATATATTTGCTGTGATAATTCATAGAAATGACGCCACCTGATAATTGTCGCTTAATCCAGACTGAAAGAGATTTTCAAGGTTATATGCCGTACTCTTTTTTGTTGTATAGGCCCAAGAAACATCAGTCCGGCGACTTTTATTGGTTTAAGCAAGGATCCAAAGATTCATTCTATTTTGCAGTATCAGATTTTACGAAATCTGGCGGCAGAAAAGAACTCATCAGGTCCGAAGTTGAGGCATTATTTCATGAGGCTATGAAAAACTCGGAACAATATTGCCCAAACAAAACCGTGAAAAAAGTGAGAAAACAAATCTTTAACTATCTTTATGTAAAGGACAAGCAAAATCTTGATTCGATAGATACAACTTTAATACATTTTGACCGTCATAACAGGTTACTCCACTTCGTTGGCGATCATAATCCCATTTATATACTTAGAAAAGGACATAGCCCTTTGTCAACACCAAAGGGGTTACTCATTAAACATGAACAGGAGAAATTCAATGTCAAACTCTACAGAATTAATGGAGACGAGAATCAATTGCTTTATAGCACCAACACTCAAGTAAAAGTTAAAAAACTTCAGCTTAGGCCTGGGGATGAAATTTTCTTAGCTTCAGACGGATATACCCATCAGTTTGGCGGCAAGAACAACTTAAATTTTAATGAAAATTCGCTTCAAGAATTACTACTCATGATCCATGGGCGTAGCTGCGAGGAACAAAAAGTAGTCTTGAATGATATTATCATCAATTGGCAAGGGAGTAATGAGCAAACGGATGACATCTGTGTCGCAGGAATGAAGATTAACTAGCCTTTTCAAAAAACTTATTGCCTATTTACCGGTTCCGATATTAAGAATTGCTAACATTGCGGTTTCATTGTAGGCTGGTAAATGACATTTTTCTTTTTCCTTCCTTTTCTTTTGTTATTTGTTGTCTTTGGAGTTTGGACCGAGAGAAAGGTCGCTGGCTTCATACAAGATCGATATGGCCCTATGCATGTAGGACCAATAGGGTTGTTTCAATCCGTTGCAGACCTTCTAAAAATGCTACAGAAAGAGGATCTGGTTCCAAAAGCAGCAGATAGTTTTATCTTCAAATTGGCCCCACTTCTTATCTTTATTTCCATTTTCGGTGGGTATTCCGTTTTACCACTTTCCTACAGCATATCAGGTGCACACGTTGAACCGGGCATTATTTTTCTACTCGCCTTCATTGCTCTTGATGTCATCGGTATTTTGATGGCTGGGTGGGCTTCGAATAACAAATATTCTCTTTACGGTGCCCTTCGTTCAGTATCACAAATGGTGTCTTATGAAATACCGCTTACCCTAAGCGTTCTATGTGTTACTGTTATTTCACAGTCAGTATCCCTTCAAGAGATTTCAGCGTTACAAGGCGTTCGGTCACCAGAACCTAGCCCACTACTCGGACTCCCTTTTTTAGGTATCGATGTTAACGAGATTGGTGGTTTTTTAAGTTGGAATATCTTTAGGTACCCCATTTTAATCCCAGTCTTCATCATATTCTTTATTGCCTCATTAGCTGAAGCGAATCGTGCACCATTCGATTTACCCGAGTCTGAATCAGAAATTATTGGTGGTTATCATACCGAATACGCTGGTTTTCGCTGGGGTATTGTCATGCTATCCGAGTATGGGATGATGCTATTAGCCGCGTTTCTTACCACCATTTTATTCTTAGGTAGTTGGAACACTCCTTTTCCGAATCTGGGACCATTAAAACTAGCCGAATGGACTACGGGTACATCTGGTTCATACATTGAAATCATTTGGGGCTCGTTTTGGTTAATATCTAAAACACTGGTAATTGCACTCTTGCAAATGATTGTTCGCTGGACATATCCTCGAATGCGAGTAGACCAGTTAATGTCATTAGGCTGGAAATATTTGACCCCAATTGGTTTAATACTGCTTTTTATTTCGGCGGTATGGAAGTTATTGACGATATAATTTGAAAGGAACAAAAAACACATATCTCGGTAACATCATGGAGGCAATATCTACCTCTATTGGTGGTTTAAAGCTTACCATAAGACACTTGTGGCAAGCAAGAGAACAACGTAAGCCAATTGGTGTTGAGGAAGATAAATACTTCGAGCAACAAACAGGATTGGTAACACTCAAATATCCCTATGAGTCACTTCCCGTTCCTGATAACGGAAGATACCGACTCCATAATGAAATCGACGACTGCATTGTTTGTGATAAATGTGCTAAAGTTTGTCCTATTGACTGTATTGATATCGAACCGATAAAGGCGGTAGAAACTATTGGACACACCTCAGACGGCACAGCCAAAAGAATACACGCAGCCAAGTTTGACATCGATATGGCGAAGTGCTGCTTCTGTGGGCTTTGTACTACGGTATGCCCTACAGAATGTCTGACTATGACCAAGACATATGATTTCAGTGAGTTCGATGTTAAGAACCACAATTATGAGTTTGCAGAGATGACTCCAATTGAAATCCTAGAAAAGAAAAAGGAATTGGAGGTCTTCAATGAACAAAAAGCCGCGGAAAAAGCGGCTAAATCTGCAACCTCAGCTAGCAAACCGCGACCTGCACGGCCAGCAGCTGCGGCCAAACCGAATACAAAACCTGTACAAGAAAACGTTGAAGACTCAACAACGGGTAGCGGCAAGCCTAAGTTCAAACCACGCATCAAACCTGCGTTAACGAAGCCAGAAGATCAATCAGCGGCAAGCGAATCAAAACCGAAATTTAAACCGAAGCCAGTAGTCAGAAAGAAGACTGAAGAC
>CAYMST010000065.1:0-19737 GCA_964393115.1 uncultured Roseivirgaceae bacterium
GTGTGAAATAATGAGACTGTGTCTCATGCGATTGCATAGGTGTGCTCTATGCTACACGGGACGTGTCATTGATTATTCACCCAATTACTTTGTGTTTAATATCGGGTTTAGAGGTTACATCCTTTTAGGGTGTTACTTCTTTCCAAAGTGCTTTTCGAGACTGTTTCTATTTTGAGTACCCGTCAGTTTTGAATTCTTAGGCGTAATGTTCGTGTTTTAAGAAGGAAGCTAAATACATAGCCTCCTTTCAAACATATGCTTGGTAAAGGTGAAATGCCTATTGTTCATGTTTGCTTTTGCAGGAGCTGTTCATAAAGAGTGACAAAATACGTGGGTCATCTTATATGTGTCACTACTGCAAGTCAATACAAAACTGTATTGTCAAAATGGTACTTCCAGAGATCTTATAGAAATGGTCTTAAATGCTAATGTCCTGATGTTTCAGGATTTAGAGTGCTTTGATTTGTTAATCCCTCGATAGGTTTGGGCGCTATTTGAGTAAGTTTTTTTCATCATTATGATTGGTTAGTGTTGTTCGATTTTAGTTTTCAGCATGAGGTGGTTGTGATCACAAATAATGCGTGATTTTATCACAAAAGAGTTGTGAATTATTAACAAAATAATAACATTTCATGAAATGATAAATTAACAAGTAGGGACTTGAACTGTAGAGTCTTTTTTGACGGATTTCATTAGGCGCAAGTGATGCTATGTCACCAAGGGAGTCTTAGTTTAGGATACTTTAGACCTGAAGGAACTGAGTGATGAAGTGTGGTGGTGTCTATTGCGGTTAAAAAAGTAAACTTGTCATAATGCCAAAAAGATCTTTATAATGGACTTATTGTCGTATTGGGGTGATTCGACATCAGGAAATGTTTGGGTATCGAGAAAAAACTATGGCGTATTAGTGATTTGACTTGCCTTGGGTCGTTATCAAAAATTATTTACCAATTGTTTGTCACACTCCAATTCGCGTCAGCGTCTAATATGATATGCATGTAGATTTAGAACAGTTAGTACATGAGGCTAATAAGGGAGATAAGTTAGCCTTGGAACACGTGTTGTTGGAAGTGAAAGATTTGGTTTATAATTTATCGTTGAAGATGCTTCTCTTCCCCGAAGATGCCGAGGATGCGAGTCAGGAAATTCTCATCCGTATTGTAACCAGACTAAGCACTTTTAAGGGGCAATGCCAATTTAAAACCTGGGTATATAAAGTTTCTACCAACTATTTGTTGACCACTCGGGGAAGGTTATCCAGAACATTTGCTATGAAATTTGAGGACTATGCTACTTTTATTGACTCAGGACAGTCTAATGAGGTAAAGACATCGACTAATATGGGGGAACTGCGACTACTGGAGGAAGAGGTTAAAGTTAGTTGTACGCAAGGCCTTTTGCTTTGTCTGGATCCGCAACATCGAATGACTTATGTATTAGGAGAGATCCTCGAGTTTAATAGTCATGAAGCTGGTGCGATACTTGCTATAAATGCAGACACCTTTCGGCAGCAGTTGTCGAGAGCCAGAAAAAAAATCCGGAATTTTCTTCGTTCAAAATGTGGGTTGGTAAATAAAGAGAACCCATGTAGATGCTCAAGGAAAATAGATTTTCTAACGAATCAGCAATTGATAGATCCGAATGCCCTTCGTTTTGCGCGGTTTCAAGAAAGAAGTCTCGACTTGATGAAGGGGATTAACCTCCTAGAGGAAGAGGTGGCTGTTTACAGAAGCAACCCCAGTTTTGAGGCTCCTGAAGCACTTATGCATAAGATAAAAAAAACACTGGCCAATGTTGGATAGTTCGTTTAGTACCCGTCAGTTTACAAAGGTGGTTCTTATCACAAGCATATGGATCAATGCCTCTGAAGTGTTTCGGTACTTTCTGCTGGTGATGCCTCGTGTAAAGGCATATTGGAATGATCTAGAGTCTGTCGCTCAAATGAATATGGGTATTTTCGCTATATGGGGAATATGGGATACTATCCTTA
The DNA here is from genome assembly GCA_964393115.1 of uncultured Roseivirgaceae bacterium. Taxonomy (GTDB): domain Bacteria; phylum Bacteroidota; class Bacteroidia; order Cytophagales; family Cyclobacteriaceae; genus CAYMST01. Next base: position 1,991 of record CAYMST010000065.1, read on the forward strand.
CTGCTTTGATCGTGTTTTCCTTTTGGTTGTTCTCACGAGTTTATGGGAATAACCTGCGGTCTGTATTTATATCCGGTATTTTATCTTGGGTGTTCTTTTTCGTTCTTTACTGGGTGGGTGCTGCGAATATGGGGTACTCAGATTGGTCAATGCTAGGGATAACACTACCGCTGAGTTTATTCGAAGTTGTCGTGGCTAATGTTATCGCATCGGTACTTTATAAGAAATATGACAGAACGGTTCCTCTAATGGAACGCTATGGTTAAATCGTACGGCTTTCATTCTTCTTGTAAATGTGGTAAATATTCTAATATTCCTTGATGTTCCTGGCAATGGAAGAAGTTTAAACTATTACCACACAGAGAACACAACTATCATCCATGGTATTGATTTTCATTTTTTAAGACGAAAATTAGTGACGTCTTCCGTGGCGTCTGGTGACTACATCGGACACGTTTTTGTACTGCGGGTGTTTATCCTATCCTTTCAAAGGATAACTTCAAATTTGTGCTGGCGTTTTTGACAGGCTTAACAAACATGTTTATCTCGACTTACTTTTACTATAAATTTCTTCAAACCAAGATCTGTCTTCTTCAGAATTAAAGGAGTCAAAAGGAAAGAAGAAGAATTGGTTTTTAGTGACGTATAAAACATAAGTGTTAAGAATTGTGTCAGACTTGATGAAGTTGGTTTGTTCGATAGTTGAGTAGTTATTGTCATCAGTATTACCAGTTACTTGGCCATCAGTGATTTCATAAGTACGTTCGGTCAGAAAAGCTTTGTTTTCTGCTAAGTTCACCCATTGCCAATACTGAATAACAATTAATATTGGATAGGAGAAGAATATTGCCGGAAAGACCTGATCCATTCGTAACAGTATTTCTCTAGAGGCTATTGAAACAATAGTTATGAACAGAATTAAGAGTAACCACCACTTCTGTTTGGTATAACGGACAAGTAATAGTTTGAAGAAATATACTTTCGTAAGTACTACTGGTTTTGTTTGCATCATTCGATGTGTTCATGTTAACGACAATGTGGATCCTATGCCCTCACGATACGGACGTCACTAAAGTATTTGGTGATCACAACTTTTCAGATACCGACAACAGTACACCTATGTAAAGTTCCGTCAATCTAAAGTCTCTAAACGCACAAACTTTCCTCTGCGTAGACTCATGGTCAAGAACCGAAGCAGTCTGTAGAAAGCACGTAAGCACATGACTTCATACATATATTGACATTTATTTATATGAACCTTTCCCATAGAGGAAGTTCCCTATGTGTTGGTTTAAACAAGGTTATTTGCCGTTTATTGAGTTCGTGAGCTATGGATTCGGTTTGACTCTTTTTCCAGCTTGTCGTCCATTTCATTCCAATTATTTCAGTTACGTAAATTTTAACAGTTTGTCCTCTGGTTCCGATATAAGTTTTGTATAATGTAAGTTCATTGAAATTTCTATGTTCTGAATCAAAAGAAAACCCAAGTTCGTCAAATGGAATTTCCTCCGTTGCTTTTCTGTATTTAATTGTTTTACGGTCATCATTAACCAATACCTGTCGAACAAGTTTATTCGATAATAGCCTCATAAGAGTTATTGGAATAATGAATATTCCTAGGATTATTCCTATCCTTAGGAAATAACTCATTAAGATTAACCCTCCATAGAATATCAGTAACCTTTCAAACCTTCCGCCAGAAGCTTTCCATTGAATCTCTTTGGTCATGCAGTAAGGATGTCTACGTTTCATTCACCTGTGATCATAAATATATGGTAAGCTTAGAAAAGATCATATACTTTATACTACCATCACATTGGCCAGACTTAGAAGAAAGGGTGCAAAGTATGCTCGGCTTTTATTCAAAATCGAAACCTAGGATTCAATGAATCGCTGTATACAACATCGTACCACGCAGGTCTTATATAAGATGGTGCTATCGGGCAGCCGATCCGGAGGCGTACTGGCAGACACCAGTCGGTCAGCTGTTTACTCCATTAACAATTATCTACTTCTCTTCTAAAGTTACGCTAAACAGTTCCTCTTTCTTATTTCTTCCTTTTAGTTCTATTTCCCCTTTAGAGCTAAACTGATAGTTAGAATGGGGTAATAATTCTTTGATTGCACCTGAGATTAGTAAGTCAGATTTTAATTCCTTGCAAAGACTTTGAATTCTAGCAGTTGTATTTAAGACATCCCCAGTAAATACGATTTCCTTTTTTAGGGCTCCAATTTCTCCAATAGTTACTTCACCAAAATGAATTCCAGCTTTGAAACCAATTTCAAAGCCAAATTCATGAAATAAAGCTTCTCTCTGCTTATTCAGATGATAGCGTATATCAAAGAAGCATTTGATGCAGTTTGCTTGGCTAAGACCTTTGCTAGGCTTCCATGAAATCACTATTTCATCTCCTATGTATTGATATACTTCACCAAATGAATTGATGATGGGGTCTGACATAATATTGTAATAGGTATCCAGTAATTTGAAGTACTTTATATGGCCAATAGTTTCGGCTATTGTAGTTGAAGATTTCATGTCTAGGAACATGAAAATCCGCCTTTCAATTTTGGGCTGGTGGTATTTCCCGTAAATAAAATTTAAAAAAATATGATGTCCTAAGTTCTCACTTATGGCTGAATATATCAAGCAAACCATAAATCTTACAGACAAGTGAAGTAGAGTAACAAGGAAAGAGATGCTTATTAGGAATCTACCTAATTTTTGCCAAGCATCTATTTCTAGTATACTTATGCCTGTTTCGAGTGTAGATGCCAAAGGGTAGAGGATGACGATAATGATGATAAATAAGGCTAGGTAGATTAAAAATTTGTAAAAAAACTTGGCAATGAGTGTTCGGTTTGAGAATCTCTTTTCTAAATAAATCACTTCTAAAGCTCCTACAATAAGTCCAACTAAGACATTCGCGAGGCTAGCAAAAATCAGCACTGGGATGGTGAGGGAAATATCCGTATCTGGATTGAGGTTTTGGTTACGTGTTATACCGATCTCTGTCATATCCGTTATCCACCCACTCACTAACCAAATAATAGCGAAAGGAGTAATCCTAGATATGTTTCTTTTCGCTTTTGGAGATATTTTCACGTTAAGTTGACAATGTTATGATGAATGTAAGAAATGGTTGTTTAATGATTACATAGCTAAAATCCTTAGGTATGCCGTGCGTTTGTTTCATTAAAAGTATTTGATTCAAATGCCCTATGCAAGAAACACAGACTTTGGTTTTTTTTGGAGATTGTAGAACAGGATGGTAACACAATGAACATTGATATAAATCATTTTATCCTTAGTCGTCTGGATAATATTCGATATGATGTAGAGAGTTTATTATGTAGTTTGTTTCTGTCCGAATATAGCGATGCTTCAACAATCCAAAAGCTCAATTGCGCTTATTTGCTATTGACCAATTTAAAATTTTTCATGTGCTACTACAATTTTATCCTACAAAAGATAGCCATGTCTTTGCCCAGAAACTCTTTCATTTTTGCTTTCTAAACTCAATAGGGGAGAGTCCAGTCCACCTTTTAAAGGCACGGTTAAATGCGCTCTGTTCTGAAAAGCCTGTTTCGAAAGCAATCTCGGCAATACTTCTAGAAACGTTTTTAAGCAATTGCTTCGCTAGGTCTTCTTGAGTTTTTTGGATTAGATTTCGATAAGAAACTCCAGCTGCTGACAGCCTCCTGGTCAATGTTCGGTTGCTCATTCCTAAGTGATCGGCAATAAACTGAATGCTGGGAATTCCACTAGGGAGAGCATCCTTAATGAGCTTTTCAACGTCAAAAACCAACTTACTTCCTGCGACTTGTAGACCATTGGTTTCTTCTTCCACTCGCTCTACCAAAAACCGGTTAATACTTAAATCTGCCTTTGCAGTTCTCGTCTTGAAGTCAGTAGTCTGATATGTTATCGAGTAGTGAGATTGATTGAATAGTATTGGGCATTGAAAAGCAGCCTCATAACTAGCGAGATCTTTAGGGGAGACGTGTTTGAAAGTTACCCGAACAGGTGAGATATCGGTATCGGTCATAGCCCTTAAAACAACCACCGTTGCCGACAGCGTAGCCTCATTCGATAGTTCTAAGCCTCTTCTGTGTGGTTCTCTATGCAAGTAGACATCTGAGAGGTCACCTCTTTGTTCCACTTTAAATACATAAGTGTTGGAGAGAAGCTTAAAGTACCGTTCACTTCGTTCAAATATTTCTCCGGCGAAGGAGCATGTTCGCCATGAAAGTCCTAGGACACCATAGTCTTCAATTTTCATCTCTTGACCCACGCGGATCGAAAAACCTGGACCTAGCTTTTCATCTAACAACTCGTGCAGCTCAAAAAAGTGATCTGCGGGTACCGCTTGAATATTGTCAATGCCATCAATGGGAGTTGAAAGATCTTGGAAATCATCTCTGTTCATCCCCTCGACCATGGCGTAATCAAGCATTTTACGATATAAGTGAATAGAGATGTATTTCATTTGGAAAATGAAGTTATAGAATTAACAAGGATACTTGAAATGGTAAATAGCGCTAAAATAACTTGTAATACCCAGACTTTTATTCGTACTCGATATAACTTGATTGCGTGATAAGCCTTTTTACTCGTCAGTATTATTAGACTTGATTTATGGCATCTAAGAATGTCCTATGTTCATTTTGTGAATTTTGTTCAAGGGTTATTCGATCTAATAGCTCCTATTAATTCACTATAGTGACAAAAGGACTGTAACAAGTTGTCAGTGGGTTGCTTATCTAAAGATGTAATGAATACATATTCTTGCGTTTGCCAAAAAAGTATTAGACAGTTAGAGTCAAATCCATCGTCACCACTAATTTTTACATTTATATACTTAAAGTTATTACCTTTTATTTTAAGAGTTCCCTTTGCTTTTACATCGAACCACCTTTTGTAAGCCGTTGTCTCATAGATATATAAAAGGCTATCGAAATGCTGATTAAGCTCTAAATGCTTTTTGATCCTAATAACGTGAATCGAGTTAGTGAAGTAATCACTTTCTTGCTGTTTAAAAGTTACACTTATAGTATCTTCAGACGTTAGTTTATTCGTGATTTCCCAACTTTCTGGATACATAGCAACGAAACCAAGGTTCTCTTGATGAAATCTTTTAAGCTTAAAACCTTCACAAGGCTCTAATTCTTCAATGGGTTGTGAAATTGCTGAAATAGAACACCAGATAACTACAAATAACCTCATAAGGCGATTGCTGCTTTTTAAGAAAATGCATCGATTTCTTTCTTGAGTACTGAGCCCTTTTAATGGGTTGGCTTGCAGACGCTAACTCGGTCTTAGTGCCAATTAAAATTCAAGGTAACGAATTCTATAGAGAATTGATGGAGTTGTGATGAAGTGCAACCATCTTGAGTAGTGGTTGCACTTCATTATTTTCTGTTTTTGAAACAGTTAGTTTCAAACGAAAGCTGGGTTTTACTTGTCGACTGTCTTATTCAACCACAACTCGTAGTTGGTGCCTTGGTGTCCGCGATAGCGGAAGAAGTCTAAATCACCATCACTGTCCACGTCACCTATATAAGAGTTATAGGCACCATCCATAGTCAGCACTTGTTTATTACTCCAAATTTTCCAGTCTTTGTCTCCTTCACCTTGTAAGAAGAGTATAACCGGACTTGCTTCTTTCAAGCCTTGATCTCCATTGTTACCAGAGAGCACATCCAAGTCACCATCATTATCAAAATCACCAACTTGTAGCGTGTGAGACCATGAGTTCATACCAATATCATGTACGCTCCATTTATCACATTGTGGATCATAGTCATACCAAGCGATTCGGTTACGGAACTTTTCAGAACAAGAAATGAATACCTCATCACGCTTGTCACCGTCCATGTCTGCGCAAACAATTTTTGTAGAGTTATGAATCCACTCATAGCCATCGTCACTGTTCCAGTATGGGTCAATCGTTTTTACCGACCATACACCTGTCATGTCTCCACCCGGGTTATTGAACCAAAAGGCGGTAGAGATTACGTCTATATCACCGTCACCGTCTACATCACCTACGTGCTGGCCTTCATGAAGGTGTTCTACATAGACTTCGGCTGCCTTGTGCCATGTATTCGGATCGTCCTGTCTATAGACAAACATTTTACGCGCTCTGTGAGTGGTGGCCACGATATCAAGTTTACCATCGCCATTTAAGTCTTCGAGATCGAAGTCTTTTACAAATGAAGGGAATACCGCTATCTTGTGAGCTTTCCATCCTGGATTCTCATACCAGTAGAGCGTTAATGGTTCTTTAGCACCTCCCCACTCACCAGGGCTGACAGGGCCTAAAACGTCGATATCACCATCGTTATCAATATCGCCTGAGGCTAGATCACCCGCAGCAAACTTGTTGCCTTCAGGTCCAGTTTTGGCGATCACATGTTTTTTAGACTCACCAAATCCAGGGACAGTCTCATACCATAAAAGTGCTCCGCCTTTAGCATTGTCATGGATAACGAAAAAGTCCAAGAGGCCATCGCCATTTACATCCGCGTGACTTCTAGCCCACCATTTATCAGCACCATCTTTGACAATCATGTGTTTGGAAAATTCTACTTGTGCAGAGGAAAAATGAGTAATGAATAGTAATGCGAACAATACTATGAAATGAGAGAATTGTTGTTTCTTCATTATTAAGGTTTAAACGTTATTGGAATCAGATCAATATTCTTTTAAAATTTGGGTTTGGCAGCCAACCATAATTCTTTTATTTGGCGCCAAACGGTTGTCTTTAAAGACTTAAGCGAATTTAACTTAGGAATGTGAATTTCAACTAGGAATAAATAAACATGTCAAAAAGCAGTTAAGAAACCATTTTTGAAGGTTAATAATCTTGAGTTTACTTGAAGAGAATGATTTCCTTTTAGCTATTTTGAAGCTTGTAAGGTTTCTAGTATATAGTTGTTTTGCACTTCTTTCTCATTTAGATCTTAGTTTCTCACCTATTTCAACTCTTGATCTTCAGATATTACAGTATCCGTTTATCACATGAGTTTCGTGCTGGGTCTCAAAGTAGGCATTGTTCCCAATAGTCCTAAAAAGCATGCAGTTTTTAAATGCTAACCTAAATTGTATTGTGAATTGACATATTCTACTTATTCGCTTTTCGAATGAACTCATTATATGATGGGAATTGGCTTTATTGGTGACCTATAGTGTCTGATTTTAAATATTCATTTCTGCTTTTCGGAAATAAGATCTTCCGGATTTTGATACCATCACAAAAAACAAAACAAAGTTAAAAATTGGCAAGCCTCTGCAAATGGTTACCATCGTGTCGATAATGAACATTGTCCAAAAGCCTGTCTTCTTTCGTCTCACCAGAAAGTAAAGTACCAATACCGACCGGGATATAATGAAAAAGAAACCTGTAACAACACGGGCAGTGGCATATCCGGGATCATGGACATAGGCATCTTCTAGGCTTGTCATCTCTAATATTTCGTCAGCTGCTCCTTTCATGAAAGCTCGAATTTCCGGACTAAAGCCAGAGTTTTCGTGCAGATCAGGCCGATGATGAAACATGATTGAAATGAAAATAGAAAAAACAACAAAGATTATGATCTTAGCTTTTAGCCAAGTGAGTATCAGTCTAATCGAACGCGGTTTGGTAGCATAATAGTGGTTCAAATTTCTATGTATTTAGAGTGGTGAATGTAACCTTAACGAATATATCATGCTTCCTTATCCTTGGAGCTATTAGATATAACAAGTGCTGCAAGTCCAGCGACTATAAGGGATGCAAATAATATACCTCTAACGCTACTTATTACTGGAATCATATTAAAAATAAATTGATTTTGAATAGCTCAGCATGTGTATCTTAAATCAACAATATGTTGACCGTATCTTCTCCACCTGAGCCATCCTTTTATTTTACTTGCTTCAACTGGACAGGAGTAGCAAACATTATTTAAGCAAGAAATCCGAATCCATTCCCCTTTGACTTCCTTTACTTCAAACACATATTCCTTATGATTCAATTTAGGAAGTTTAATAGGATCGCCATTTATATTAGAACGAACGTTTTCCAATTCCGCCGTGTCCAGCATAACGAAGCTTCTTTTTAAGTGTCGTTCCCAAGATATCAATTTTGTCATGACGCTATCAATTGGGATTAACTTTTCCTGCTCATTTACTTCGACTTTAAAGTGATTATGAGATAGACCCTTACAAGAAATATGGAAAAGTCCATATTCTGGGAAAAGCGTCATTATGCGAACTTTATCTTTATGATCAATTCCTTCGGCATAGATTAGTGGGAAGTCCAATTTGTGATTAGGGAATTTTACTGAATCGCTAATTTCGCAAAACAATGAAGAATCAAGGTTCAGAATGCTTATTTTGCCAAATCCCTTTAGAAGCCTGATGTTGTTGATGTATAAAACGCCTGTTTCCTCAGTAACTTGATAGGATGGCTTTTGAACAGCACAACCAAAAGTGCCTAACCACAATAGTGATAATACAAATACTAGCTTAGGATGTTTCACGTAAATTGTTTTCACCAGTCATAATTTACTTATTTCTTGATTATGAATGACATTTGCTGCCATAGCAGAAGTATTACTCACCCGTTTCTTCTTCGAAATTATCAAAGTAGGTATAGTCTTTTGTGATTTTTCCGTTTTCAAGGGTGAAAATCGTGCAAATAGGAAGTTCAAATTTGGAATCGTCGGGTGCAGTACCGGTTGAGATGAACTCTACGATGACATGCTTTTCTCCAGATGGGTAGATTTGGCTAATTTCGTCATGAAGATCTGGAAAAAATTCGTTTAGTTCAGAATATTTAAGAATCGTTTCCTGCCGTGTTTGCTGGACAATACCAGGTCCAAGTGATGGGTCCTTGAAATCTGCATTCTCGCTATACATTTCGGCCATTTTTACCCATTCATGAGCGTTGAAATAAGCAAAATATTGCTTGATCAGTGCAATATTCTTGTCTTGTTGATCACTTTTTGATGCTATTTGTTGAGCGGGCTTATGGGTACAAGAACTAAGACAAATAGTGAGTATTAATAGAAAATAAGCGTTTTTCATGACTTGGCTTTTGATGGTATAGGGGATCACAAATTAAGGTCAACCTAAGTTAGGCATAAAGTTCAGTTGTATGAAGTACCGGGTGCGGTTTTTATGCTGTTGAAATTAAATCACCAACACATTATCGTTTTACCATCCATATTTAGGACAATAATAAGATTCGTTTCATGTCACCCGAATGGTTTATTTTGATAGGTGTCCGCCTGATTGCAGTTTACTAGTTAAGGGGGATTTTGGAATATCGTTAGTATCTCAGTCTGGAATCAGTTAATCAGTCTGGACAAGAACGATTTCTAAACTTATGAAGTGGCCATTGGTAATGTGCGAAATATTGGTGCTAGAATGAAGGAAACATTACTTTTTGAGAAACGTGTAAAACGTAAAGGTAGAGCTGAGACTCGGTCTTACCCTTAAATATCAAGGTCATAGATAACAAACTTAGGTATATGCGGTCATTATGGTTTTTATTGGTGTTTAGTAGCCTTCTTATTGCTTGCGAATCTGACGATTCGAATAGCGAAATTATAAATGAACAAAAAAAACTTCCTCCAACAGAAAGCCTAATAGAACTACGCGTAAAATATGGATCCAAGGACCGACAATTTCTTGATATCTACAAAGCGGAATCTACTTGCGCAACTCCTATCTATTTTGATGCACATGGCAATGGAGGGACAACGGCAGTACCAGAATCCTTGGTCAAAAGCCTAAATGATGAAGGGATAACAATTATCGCATGGGAGTCTTTAACTGCTGTAAATACACCTGAACAGGTAGAAACAGGTTGGAATGATGCCGCTTTAATGTTTCAATGGGTGATCGATAACGCAGAAACATATAATCTGGATACCTCTAACATTATCGTTGGTGGATCTTCGCGAGGTAGCATATTGAGTTGGCCGTATGGGCATAAACCAAATCTGAATATCAAGGGGCTTTACATGTATAATGCACTCCCTAATACGGTTTGGTTACAGCCAGAGTGGTGGCTACCTTCTAATAACGTAACTTCCTTGTCACCTCCAATATTTTTTGTTTATCATAGAGAGCCAGGCTCTTCTATTCACCCAACAGATGCAGACTTTCACGACCCAAAAAATGGAATCACTATAGTAGATCAATACGAAAGTTTGGGAATTGGTAGCAAAGCTCGATTAGTCCATAGCATCAGAGAAACGAACAATACTGATAGATATCAATACCTTTTGGAATTTGCATTAGCGGTCATGGATAAATGTCCTTAAAATCTCCTGATTACAAAAGTTCATCAAAGCAATGAATATAAGATGTATAGGTTTGTCTGAGATAGACGTTTTATCCTGTATTCACAGTTGTTTTTATTAAATGATCATGGAAATCACTTATCAAACTCGGAAATGTCTGTGTGTTTAATACCTAATACATCACTATCTAAATGGTATTAATTGTTTGTAGCAAGTGTGAGAAAAGCCTATCCATCACAATCGTTTTTCTGATAAGCGTTTGACGGTGATGGATTTTCTGGGGCGATGAGTCATGTGTTGGTCATCGTTTATATAGCCTCAGCTAGCGGAAAATCTACTTCTAATTGGGTGATGTTATGAAGATAATTACTCGTTATCTTTTCACTGATGACCATTACCACATCGATCAAGTTTGATTCGTCGTATCCCGCGGCAAAGAAGCTTTCTTTTGTTTCATTGCTGACTTTACCATGGTTTTTGGTTACTGACGCTGTGAATTTTGCAAGTGCATCGAGCTGTAGGTCGAAACTTGCTCCACCTCGACGGATTTCTTTGATTTGCGCATCAGCGAATCCATTCATTTTGGCAATCACGGTATGTGCCGCAAGACAATACTGACATTCGTTGATTTGACTTACAACCAAATTGATCACCTCTTTCTCTCTAATCTTTAACGTGCTTCTACGGTTTTGCTGCGTTAAATACCCTTCTAGTGCTGTTTCATTTTTAGCGTAGTAGGCATATAAATTCGGAACAAAACCAAGGTTTTTTTTGAGGTTATCGAAGATAGCCTGGTTGTTAGATGATACATCTTCTCTTTTTGGGACATCGAATGTTCTTGTTGCTATTGTTTCCATTTTTCTTTGTATTAAGTGAATTATGTCTTTATTGACTATACAAAGTTGGGTAGGATACGCCCCTTTAGAAATGAAGTATATTAAGAAAAGAGGTTGAACTAGTTCAACCTCTTTTCTTCACTTTATTATTCCTGATTTTAGATAAAAACTCCGTTGTCATCCCAAGAAATGACGCCAATGCATATTGCGGCATTCGCGCCGCTACTTGAGGATATTTTTCCATAAACAAGTCATACCGCTTTTCGGCAGATTGAGTAAGGTTGGAAATCATCCTTCTTTGTTGAAATGCCAATCCTCTTTCTGCCATTTTTCTAATTAGGGACTCTATATTGTGATTTGACCTACATAGCGCTTTTTCTTTTTCATAGCTTATTTTGAGGATAATGCTATCTTCCAAGGCTACAACAAACATGGTTGCTGGTCTCTGATAAATAAAGCTGTTATAATCGCTTATCCACCAGTCTTCAATAGCAAATGATATGGTGTGATCGGAGCCTTTATCTCCAATTACAAATGACCGGAAAGCACCTTTGACTACATAGTGCTTGTGTTTGGTGGTGAAACCAGGTTGTACTATATATTGCCTTTTTTTAACCCGAACTTCCTCAAAGGCTTCGATAAAAGCTGCGATTTCCTCATTACTTAACAGCTCAAATTTTTGAAGAAAGACTGAGAGCTTCTCCTTGGATTCTTCGCTCATCCCAAAACAAGTTTTAATCTCTAAAAATAAAGATTAGTTAGATGAATTATACCCCTAGGTGCTTTTTCTGGTGGGATTAAGGACCATGTATTTAGGAATTCACCCAGAATCTGGTGATAGGTTGTTCAAATCAACCGATTTGCGTGACCATCTAATGGGTTTGAGGCAAGTAATAAATCACTGCAGTTAGTTGATAGCATGAAAAAGGTTCACCTTATAGTTTAAGGTAAACCTTATTTATTGTGTAGTCTGCGCCAGTTTTTTTCTACCTCAACTAGCAGCGATAGGGTTTAACGAAGAAGAAAGAAAAAGTATTAAAATACATGTTGTTACAGCGTACAAATAGCGTTTTAAGTCTATCGAAAAATTGATTGTATGGCTCTAAGTCTATTGCATAGCCGCGAAGTTTTGTTCCACACGCTTTGGTGCGGTTAAAAACAAGGAGCCTACTTGTTTTGACATGGGGTCCGGGAATATATCTTCTTTACCGTTTTCAACACCATCTAGTATCTCTTTTGCTACAGCAGTTGTATTGGCTTTGTCCAAATCCCAACCGTCAACCATTTCGGTGTCCATGGGACCGGGGTATACCCCAACTACTAAAGTGTTTTTCCCACTTAACTGGCCTCTCATTCCCTGAGTAACACTGTGCACGGCCGCTTTACTCACCGAGTAGGTTCCTAAGGCAGGCATATTTCCAAAGCCAGATACTGAAATTATATTTACAATGGCCGTAGCGTTTTCTTTTTCAAAGTGTTGACGCAGCGTATTGGAGAGCTTTAGAGGTCCCCAGACGTTTACATCTAAATTAACTTGAAGACTATCTACTGATTCGTCGGCTAATAAATGACCAGGTGACATGATACCGGCGTTATTAATTAGTATATCAAGTGTGTCGATTTTTTGAGCAATACTGTCTATGTCATCTTGTTTTGTAACATCCAATTGGACTGGAACCACCTTATCTCCATACTTAGATGCTAGCGAAGCAAGTTTTTCTACGTTTCTTGATGCCGCATAAACTTTAGTAGCACCTTTCTCCATAAGTTGCTCTACTAATGCTTTACCGAGTCCTCTATTAGCCCCTGTAACTAAAACTGTCTTTCCGATTATTTCTAGTTTTTTCATCTTTATGACCTTTGAATATTTAATAAATGATTATACTACAAAAGTCGTTGGACCTGAAAAGAATAAACATGAACTAAAATAAGAAAGCGTGTTGAACTAGTTCAAGATGCCATGAAGGGCGAGCTCCAGAAATTTCATATCTTCTTTGTATATCCATCCTCATTTACCATAAAAGGGTATCTGAAAAGTGTTCGTTTACGTAAGTGGTTCTCTTATTCAAGCCAAAAAATGCAGGAGAGGAAAGTTAAATGGCCAATAACAACAATACTTAGTTGTGGTTTCACAATGTTTTCTAATTTTACGTGGTCACTTATTTTGGTGTAAGCTTGGTGATTGGACTGAAAGAAGCTAATACCGAGCAAAGAGATTAAATAAAAGAGAAGTAAACATGGATTTGAACTATTGGAAAGATTATTATTCCAACAATAGAGAAAATAAACAACCGTCGTTATTTGCACAGTATATAGTAGAAAACTTCATAGTTGGTGACACAACGAAATTGATAGAACTAGGATGTGGAAATGGGAGAGACAGCATTTTTTTTCGGGAAAAAGGATTAAACGTACTTGCGGTAGACCAAGTAGAGGAAGAGATTGATTTTTTGGAGAATAGGTTCAGCGAAGTTGAGAACTTAAAGTTTAAGGCCGCTGATTTTACGAACTTGGAAAATGATCAAATGTATGACATTGTCTATTCTCGTTTTACCCTACATTCCATTAGTTCAGTCGAACAAGATAGAGTGTTAAAATGGGCTTACAATCAGCTCAACCAAAATGGATTGTTTTGCATAGAAGTGAGAGGGGAGAAGAATAACTTGTTTGAAAAGGGGCAGAGAGTCGATGGAGAAAAAAATGCTTTTATTTATCATGACCACTACAGGAGATTTCTTGAATTCACTACTTTTTGCCAGGAATTGTTAGCGATTGGATTCACATTAGAATATTCGAAAGAGTCAAAGGGCTTTGCTCCATTTCAAGATACTGATGAAGTCTTTATCCGAGTAATTGCCAAGAAAAAGTAATTCATGATTGGAAACGCTGTGCTGCTGTACATAGATCCTGGAACCGGAAGTTTACTTGTTAGTGCCTTCATTGGTCTCATGATGAGTATTCTTTATTCAATAAAGGGACTGTTTTACAAGGTTTCGAATCTGTTTTTTGGCATTAGCGGAAATACGCCGTCTGATTTTTCTGGTAAAATTGTTTTTTTTAGCGAGGGTAAGTCTTATTGGCGCGTTTATGAACCAGTAGTCCAAGAATTAATAAAGAACAACCAAGATTTTGTTTATTTATCAGCGGATAAGGAAGATAAAGGACTGACCATATCTAGTAAAGGCATTGAAACACATTGTTTGGGGAATATAAGGCAAGCAATATTTGTATTAAACCGACTAAAAGCCAGAGTGTGCGTTATGACCACACCGCAGCTTGATGTCATTGCCTTAAAGCGATCCAAAGGTGTACAACACTATTGTCACATTATTCATTCGCCTACGGATATTCATGCCTACAAAAAGTTTGCATTTGATTACTTCGATTCGGTTTTATGCAGCAGTGAAGCACAAATCGATAATTTAAAATTTTTGGAGACCAAAAGAAGCAGTAAACCCAAACAGCTATTTAGAACCGGCTGTACGTACTACGATGTTTTTTTATCTGACTCTGATGAGCATGGGGACCATATCTTACTCGCTCCAACTTGGGGAGATCGGACGTTCTTCAAGTATTGTGGGAAAGAAATAATCGATAATTTACTAACCGGAGGTCATCGGGTAATTTTTAGACCTCACCCACAATCATGGATTTCGGATAAAGAAATATTGGATGATATCATTTCTTCATTTGGTTCTAACCCGAATTTAACGATTGATAAAGAAGTCGGTGGAGAAAGTGCCATTCGCAAATCAAAACTACTGATTTGTGATATTACTTCAGGAATGCTTTTTGATATGGCTTTTATGTATCGAAAACCAGTTGTGGCCATCAAGTTTGATTGGAAGGATGGAGGTTATGAATCTGCGAGTTTAGCCAAGGAAACAGCAGCTGTTGATTTGCTCAAAGACGTTGGAGACGTTGCGACTAGCGGTGAAATAAGCAATATTTCCGAAATAGTAGAAAATGCGGCGTCCAAAACGATTACAATGGATATCATCAATAGGCATATTTTCAATTTGAAAAAAGCTGGGAAACTAGCTGCGGAGCAAATTGTCTCGATACACCAAAACTTAGCCTAATGTTTCTAACGGAGTTTCTTAGATTTATTTTAGACTTTTTCTTTAGTGTGACGCACAATTACGGCTTTTCCATCATTCTATTGAGTCTGACGGTGACCGTTATTATGCTTCCACTGTTTTGGGTTGCCGAGGTAATACAAAATATTGAAAGGGCTAGGAAAGAAAAAATGCAGCCTTTATTTAATGAAATTAAGGATGTTACGAATAAGCAAGAAAAGTACTATTACACCAAAGAGATATACAGGAAATATGAGTACCGTTCTTTCTATGCGCTGACGGGTATGGTTGGGCTTTTGATCCAGGTCCCATTTTTCCTGGCCGCATACTGGATGATTCTAGCATACTTTCCTCTTCAAGGAGCTTCTTTTGGACCTATAGATGATTTATACCAACCAGATCAACTAATATCGGTAGGAGGTTTAACCATTAACATATTGCCTTTGGTTATGACCTTCACCAATTTGTTTGCAGGTTATTTATATGCGAAAAATAAAGACAAGAACGAGAGGGTACAACTAATGGCTATCTCCTGTGTTTTCTTGTTTTTATTATATAACCTACCCGCTGCGCTAGTGTTGTACTGGACGATGAATAATGTATTTGGCATTGGTAAGAATTGGTTAATTGCCAATTTTAAATCCCCAGAAATGGAGTTTTTATTGAGGAAGGGCTTTTCAAGGCTGTCAAAGATCAATTATTTCTTATATCCATTAGTTCTTTCAACAGTACCCTTATTATCCATTTATTTGACAAATATCGGAGAACTATACTTCTCGCAGCTAATTACGCTGTTATGTGCCATTTTACTCGCAACGTTAGTATTTCTAACGGTGTCGAAAGCGGTATTTAAGGATAAAGACAAAGTCGTTTTACTAGGCTTTTTTACTATTTCTTTGTTTTTCTCTTTTGGACATGTGAGAGAGCTATTGATAAGCCTGAATATAGTTTTCATGGCTAAAATTTTTGTCCTGAGTGGAATTTATGCGATTCTATTGTTGCTAATCACATTCCTCTTATTTAGATCAGCAAGAAATTTAGAAAGAATAACGAATGCCCTTAACATACTGTCTTTTAGTTTGTTTAGTGTTATTGTTTTTAGAATTCTACTGTATCATATTGATACCAATGATACTGACATAAGTCACAGTAGTTTTGTTACTGTTGACGAAGGCAACACGGGTGAACATCAGCATACTAAAGAACCATATCCTGATATTTATTATATCGTTTTAGATGGTTATGCAAACTCAAGGATATTGAGCAACAAACTCAATTTTGACAATAGTAATTTTGAAAAAAATTTAAAAGAAAGAGGCTTTTTTATTGCTGAAAACGGACGGGCTAACTATGTACTTACATTTCTTTCTCTTGCAGCAACCTTGAATATGGATTACATCAATCACTTGACAGATGAAGTGGGGGTGGATTCTAAAGATAGAAAATTACCTAACCAAATGATCTCTAATAATGCAGTTGAGAGGTATTTAAAAAGTAAGGGCTATAAAACATTTAATTTCAAAAGTGGTTGGGGAATTACCAATGACATGCCCAACTCGGATTACAGTTATGCGAGTAATAGCTTTCTTAATGACTTTTCTGCAACATTTCTACAGACCACTATGCTCCTTCCAGTTGTTAATTGGATAGCGAGTGAAAATTATGCCAGTAACATTCTGTATACTTTTGACCATATTGATAAAACTGAAAAAATAAAGGAACCAAAGTTCGTATTCGCGCATATCGTTTGTCCTCATCCACCGTATTTATTTGATCAAAATGGTCAAAGTTATCCTTCTGAAGTTAAGCTAAATAACAGTTGGGATATGAATGAGAAGAAGTACTACCTGAATCAGATAAAGTTTGTCAATAAAAAGGTTAAAGAATTTGTTGATGGAATACTGAGTGAATCAAAAAAATCCATAATTATTCTGCAATCGGATCATGGTTCCGCGTTCCTTGGTAGAAACTGGGAAAAACCAAGTGATGCGTTTATTCAAGAAAGAGGTAAAATATTCAATGCTGTATTGTTAAATGCTAACGGCCAAAAGTCCATGTACTCTAAAATATCGTCTGTCAATACATTTCGTGTGGTGTTTAATGCGGTATTCGATGATGATTTTCAGCTATTAAGCGATTCGACTTTCTTTTCTACATATGACCAGCCTTATAAGTTCGTTAATGTAACGGAGCTAATTAATAGTCAAGAATAACTGGATCAGAGCACTAGCGATCTGTGTGTATGCAGTATTCCACTACCTCTATTTATTCGACTTTTCGGTGTATTTAATATAATCGGTTCTGTGTTTTTTGAAGAGGTAATTGAGTTACGGCACTGAATATAGCTGAGAAAGGTACATTTTGTATATTAATTTTTGTTGAAGGCTAATTGTTTGGGTAAGGCCCTACTCGTCCTCGGTAGATACATTTGACATTCCAGATTATACTCGTTTCCGAGATATGAAACTTTAAGAGTTTGTTTTGTTTATGGTTTTGATAAAAAACATAAATAAAAATTTATGAAATGTTTTACTTT
>CAYMST010000066.1:0-19668 GCA_964393115.1 uncultured Roseivirgaceae bacterium
TTTTTCCTATTATCAAAATTCAAACTTTATATTACCAGAACGTTAATTACATCCCAAAACAGAAAAAACACAAAATGTTTATAATCAAACAGTTAAAAAATCATATCTTGAAAATCAATGTTACGCGAATGTAAACGGAGTTTTACCTTAACCAACAAAAAAGACTATTTCGGCACAGGGCCAAAATAGTCTTTTTCTAATGTTTGATAATAATATTAAGCGAACAACTAGAACTTACGAGATATTGAAAACTCTATCTTTTGCCCCTCACGATAGCGCTGGAAAAGTTGATCGTTTTCCGAATCTTGATCTATTTTCTCATCAAAGTTTCCATCATAATAATATCTAAACTCTGCATTCAGAATATTAGTCGCCGCCAGTTTTATTTTCCAATCATTTCTTAGCTTTTTCGATACAGACAAGTCGATTAAGTGTCTCGGTAACTCATAAATCGGAGGTCTCGTGCTATTCGCTTCTGATACCACTATTCTTCTTCCGTACACATTATAATTCAAGTTGAAACCTAAACCATTATCCTCATTATCAAAATACCAACCAGCGTTAACCACATATGGACTTTGTCCCTGCAAAGGTCTGTCCTCATTTACTCGTCTAGCATTTTCAAGCGATAACTTAGTCTGGCTGCCTATGAGGGCTGCGTTAAATAAAACTGAGCTATTTTGTAAGAAAGAGCTTGTAGATGATTTCGCAATATCACTTCTCATCTCGAACTCCAAACCATAGGAAATTGCTGAGTTCATATTCTGAAACTGGAACTCGTCGTTAGCACTTAGGTTTACCAACTCAATGGGTTTATCAAAGTTCTTGTAAAACAAGCCAATACCTATCATATCTGCCTCACGAGGGTAAAACTCATATCGCATATCCAAGTTATCAATCACCGCAGATACCAAATTAGGATCTCCCTTCATGCTTCTGTTGTAGAAGAAATCATAGAACGAAAATGGTGCTAACTCTCTAAGCTCAGGTCTGTTGACCGTTCTGGCATAAGCCAGACGAAACTGACTACGATCAGACGATCGGTAGGTAGCGTTGAAATATGGCAATAGGTTAAGATTATCACGGTTAATATCCAATGGCACTGTAGAAGTTTGATCTTCAGCAGGAGCCTGGATTTGTTGAATATTATTCTCCAATCTCAAACCTGGACTAATTTCAAAATTAGAAAATGGAACAAAGAAACTTACGTAGGTTGCCATGGTGGTGTTGGTTGCATCATACTGATCAACCTTAGTAGTCTCATTATACAATCCAACTCCAACAGTGGATTCATCTACAAAAACTTGTAGTAGATCCGGGTTAGTAAGGATCGTCTCTGCATCTCTTACCAGTGCCCCAACTCTATTCGCTCTTGAAGATGCTGGTGTTCCGTACGAAAAGTTATTAGCATTAAATTGTCTGTCCTTCACTTCAAAATAAGCACCCGCTTTAACATAAGCGGCTTTACCGTCCTCATCTTCTTCAGACAGTAAGTGCTTATAGTTCAACGTCAAAGAAGTGGCATTTTCTCTCATATCAGAAGCAAATCTAGTTACCCCTATGAGCGCTGCTCCACCAGGTGCAAACTCAACTTGATGCGGTTGCTCATCTCCTAAACTTCGAAGGTTAAAAACCGACCTTCTGTTTGGCATGGTAAACTTTGTTTGTGCGAAGCCAGCAATGATGTCGAGGTTATCCTTGAAATCATTCATCCAGATGGTTCCAGTTAGCTGGGTTGACAATATAATCTTGTCCGTATAGTTTATACTGGAAATTCTACCATCTTGACGACCTCTATCTTCATTGATTTCATCTCTATCTAATACACTTGAAGTACCTATTCTATTGTAAAGGTTTTGCCATTTTAAGTCGATGTTGTTAGATAGCTTGTATTTATAATTGCTCATTAACATTAACTTGGATGTCCTTGACGTTCTAACACTTCGAGCATTATAGTTAATGTTAGTAGGTATGAAGTCTTCCCACGTACTTACCCGCTGATCAAAAGACTCGACGGTCTTCGTACTATTGCTCACCGAAACAGCATTGAGCATCGACAACTCTTTTCCTTTTATATCCATGATTTTACCCATTTCATATGAGGCGCTTAAATCTGGTAAAACGCTAAACGTTCTCGAAAAGAAATCAGAGTTATCAAATCGAGCTATCTGTTGATCACTCAAGGCATTTTGACCACTGAATTCACCGCCATCTCCGATAAAGTAGTTTTCTTTTGTTGGGATTGCATCAGCGACGCCTTCCGGAAATTCTCTGGAAGCTTTTCCAAAAGCAAAAACGTCTGCCACATCTCTGTAAGGATCAGTCTGAGCGTTTTCTAGAGTAGTACCTACTCGATATCCTAGTTTAAAGGATGCTTTGTGATAGTCATAGGAAGGACTGTTTTTGGTAAAAATATTAATAGCTCCACCAGCAACTTCGCCTGATAAGTCTGGCGAGAAAGACTTGTATGTCAATGCCGATTCAAGAATACTACTTGGAACAATATCAAATGTAAATGCCTTTGTACTTGGATCCACACTTGGCATCGTCATACCGTTCATTTGTACGGAGTTGTAACGCTGTCCTAAGCCACGAACAATGACAAACTTTCCATCTATAATCGTAACACCCGGTACTCTACTAACTACATCTCCGGCGTTAGATGCTTCTATTTTTGAAATCTCTTGAGCAGATACGGCACTTACCACTTGTTCTGCTGCCTTTACTTTCTCTACTGCGGCAAACTCTGTGTCATTACGCTTCTCTCCTGTAATAACAATGTCACTTAAGGTCTTGCTATCTGTATTTAACGTTACATTGATTTCTAACTCTTGACCTGCAGAAACTGTAACATTTTCTTTTCTTTCGTCTACGTATCCAACGTAAGAATAGATAAGGTTATAGGTGCCTGGTGAAAGTTTCAAAACGTACTTTCCTTCCAAATCGGCTACACTACCTGAAGCTGTATTTTCAATTTTTACTGTAGCAAATGGAAAAGGCTCTCCAGTTTCCCCATCATTGATCACTCCCCTCACATATGCGGACTGTCCAAATAATACTCCGCAAGAACCTACGACCAGAAATAAAGCAGTAAATAAGCTTTTCATAAAAAAAATTTTTACAAAATTACTGGCACTGCGAGGTTATAACCGTATTACTGACTTTAAGATACTTTTAACTTTAATCGCCCGTTTTACACTGTTTATTTGAAACTAACCAAGAAATAATTTAGCAATTACAAGGAATCGCCGCTCTCTAGAAAATTGATTAATAATTTGGTAACATCGTCAACTGTTTATTGCAATTTTACGATGATATATTTACTAGTTTTAAAGATTGATTATTTGTCATTCATAAATTTCATTCAATTGGGAAGCTAGTTGGATGAGTTATCCAACTATTAACGATTCACATTCACCTTGGCTAAAATCTTCTTGACGATATCTTTCGTCGTCACACCATCAGCTTCGGCTTCGTAATTCAATAAAATCCTGTGGTTTAATACGTCGATCGCTACATCTTTTATGTCTTCGGGCAAGACATAGTCCCGCTGATCCATGAAGGCAACGGCCTTAGCGGCAAGGTTAAGGTTGATACTGGCACGCGGCGAAACCCCAAACTGTACGTAGTGCGCCTCATCTTTAAGGCCGTACTCTTCTGGTCTTCTCGTAGCAAATACCAGCTCTATTATATATCGTTCTAACGACTCTGATAGGTTTACGGCATTGATCTCCTCCCGGATAGAGAAAATATCCTCTTTCGTCAGTACCGTTTCTACATCCTTAGAGAAGTTCATATTTGCCATACGCCTCATGACCTCCAGCTCATCTTCTTTGGACGGGTAGTCCACGTAAACTTTCATCATGAATCTATCCACTTGCGCCTCAGGAAGTGGGTACGTTCCTTCTTGGTCTACCGGGTTTTGGGTCGCTAGTACAAGGAAAGGCTTGTCTAGCTTATAAGTTGTATCCCCGATGGTAACCTGCTTTTCTTGCATTGCTTCAAGCAAAGCGGATTGTACTTTGGCAGGAGAACGGTTTACCTCATCTGCGAGAATCAGATTCGCGAAGATGGGTCCTTTTTTGACCTCGAACTGTGAAGCTTGCTGGTTATAGATCATCGTACCGATCAGGTCGGCCGGTAACAAATCTGGTGTAAACTGAATTCTCTTAAAATCTAAGTGCAGTACGTCAGACAGCGTATTGACGGTAAGCGTCTTGGCTAGACCAGGTACTCCTTCTAGTAAGATATGACCTTGTGTAAAAAGTCCTACCAACAGACGATTCACCATATAGCTTTGACCTACTACCACTTTGCTAACTTCAGAAGCTACCTTTTTTACTTTATCCTGATGTTCCTGCTTGATGTCTGACATAATTCGTTCACTTTAATAACCAGCAAATTTAATCTTCGCGAGTAAGTATGCAATATGTGTTAACCACCTGATTTCGATTAATATTTTATCTCTAATCTTGCTTCAGGAATCATAACCATACACCTATTCGGGGTGTTTTGCCCTTAAGCCGGACGGGCTTCTACTTTTTCCATTGATGAAAAAGTAGACAAAAAATCTAGAAAGATTTGAAAATCAACTGCTCTCTGAGCAGTTTCAAACAGCAAATCTTTCAAAAACTGTCTTACACATCTTATGCGTTCACTTTGGTATTTAGTTAATTCTAATAGGCTTCTTCCATAGATTCTATAGGAATACAACTACAGAATAAATTACGGTCTCCATATGCATTGTCAACACGTGAAACCGAAGACCAAAACTTATTGGTTCGTAACGAATCCAATGGGTAAGCCGCTTTTTCTCTCGAGTACGCATAATTCCATGCATCACTCGTGACCGTGGGTAAGTCGTGTGGAGCGTTCTTCAGTACGTTGTCCGCAGCGTCGTATTCTCCAGAAGCTACCTCATCGATTTCTTTTTTGATCGCAATCATGGCCTCACAAAACCGGTCTAGTTCAGCAAGTGACTCCGACTCAGTCGGTTCTATCATCAGTGTCCCGGCTACCGGAAAGCTGACTGTTGGTGCGTGGTAACTATAATCAATAAGTCGCTTCGCAATATCTTCTACTTCGATCCCAATGGGTTTAAATCCTCTACAGTCCAAAATAAATTCGTGCGCACAGCGTCCATTGTTACCAGCGTATAAAATCGGATAGTGCTCTTCCAGTCGAGACTTGATATAGTTGGCTTTCAGAATCGCTAGCTCCGTAGCGTGCTTTAGCCCTTCTCCTCCCATTAGCTCAATATAAGCATAAGAGATTGTCAGGATACTCGCACTACCCCATGGTGCGGAACTAACAGACCCAAATGAATTGGTCCCTCCTTCGGCCGTTTGAATCACATGCTCTGGGAGATATTCTATTAGATGCCCCCTTACACAGATTGGTCCCATACCAGGTCCTCCTCCTCCATGTGGAATGCAGAAAGTCTTATGCAGGTTTAAGTGGCAAACATCTGCCCCAATCATCCGCGGTGAGGTAAGCCCTACCTGCGCATTCATATTGGCACCGTCCATATATACTTGTCCACCATGCTGGTGCACGATCTGGCATACTTCCCGTACATTTTCTTCGAATACCCCATGAGTAGATGGATATGTAATCATCAGTGCCGCCACCTGCTGTGAGTGCTGCTCACACTTCACCTTGAGATCATCAATATCAATATTTCCGAGTTCATCACATTTGACAATCACCACTTTCATACCAGCGACCGACGCACTAGCCGGATTGGTACCGTGAGCGGAAGCGGGAATTAACGTAATATTTCGGTGGCCTTCTCCTCTTTCTTGGTGATATGCTTTTATGGTCAATAGACCGGCATATTCCCCTTGGGCTCCAGAGTTGGGCTGAAAGGATATCCCCGAAAAGCCCGTTATCTCACAGAGCCATTTTCCCAAGCGATCAATTAGTCTAGTGTACCCTTCTAACTGTTTGATAGGAGCGAAAGGATGTACCTTCGACCACTCTTTCCAGGTCAACGGCATCATTTCAGCACTGGCGTTAAGCTTCATGGTACATGATCCAAGCGGGATCATACCATGTACTAGCGACATATCTTTTGATTCTAGTCGCTTAATATATCGGAGCAATTCGTGCTCAGTATTATACGTATTGAATACAGGGTGATCCATAAATAAAGTGGACCGCTCTACCTCTGCTGCAAAGTCCCAATCTCCAGCAGTAGGAAGACCACGACCATAAGCAAGTCCTTTTACTTCGGCGAACAGCTGTGATAGGGCATTTACATCCTCTAACCCACTGAGTTCATCAAATGAGATGCTTAGTCCATTTTTGGAAAAGTTTAAGTTGATGCTTCTTAGCTCACAATACTCTTTGATTTTTACTAGCTCCTCATCAGAGACATTTACGAGCGTAATGGTATCAAAAAAGGATTTTCCCACAAGTTCATATCCTAGGCTGTCCAGCCTAAAGGCCAAAATTCTGGCCAGATCATGAATATGTGAAGCGATATGCTTTAGTCCGCTTGGTCCATGATAAACGGCATAAAAACTAGCGATTACCGCTAATAGTACCTGAGAGGTACAGATATTTGAGGTTGCTCGCTCTCTCTTGATATGCTGCTCTCGTGTTTGCAGCGCCATCCGATAGGCATTCTTTCCGTTTCGATCTTTTGAAACACCTATGATTCGACCTGGCATCTGTCGTTTATACTTTTCTCTAGTTGCAAAATATGCTGCATATGGTCCTCCAAGACCCATTGGCACACCAAATCGCTGCGCACTACCTACTACACAATCAGCTCCCCACTGCCCAGGAGGCTGTAATAAGGTCAAAGCAAGAAGGTCACAAATGGCTACTGAAAAAAGTTTATTTTCAATAGCCCAAGCCACCAACTCTGCATAATTTTTAACTAACCCATTGCTACCCGGATATTGAAACAACACACAGAACACATTGCTATGGTCGATGGACTCAAAGCTGGACAAGTCTACCTGCTTTATAATCAGACCAAGCTGCTTAGCCCGTGTATTCACCACCGCCAGGTTCGTCGCGAAAATATTCTCATCGACTAGAATAGTATTGGCCGATTTCTTTTCTCTCGGTCGCACTGCGTATCCCATAAAAACCGCTTCTGCGGCAGCTGTCGCTTCATCTAATAATGACGCGTTAGCGAGATCCATTCCCGTCAAATCGGTAACGATCGTCTGATAGTTGACCAGCGCCTCCATTCTACCTTGAGAGATCTCCGCTTGATAAGGCGTATAAGCCGTGTACCACCCTGGGTTTTCTAACACATTCCGTTGGATCACCGGTGGTGTTTTCACGCCATAGTATCCAAGTCCAATGAAGTTCTTATACGTTTTGTTTAGCGAAGCTAGTCTCGAAAAGTCATCAAGAAACTGTGACTCTGACTTCGCCTCCGGAAGCATAAGCGGTCTTTTCCGCAAGATGTCTTGAGGGATCGTTTCCTCGATCAACTGCTGGATGCTCTCTGCTCCAATCTGGCTTAACATTGAACGTACCTCATCTACTCCTCCGTAATGTCTTGTGGCGAAGGAAGTCTCTTTCGTTGAAAATAAGTTTTTCATTTCTGCTCGATCAACAATGGATACAATATGAATTATGAAATTGTTTGGAATAATGTTAGCGATATCCGCTATTATCGTTTTCTTCTTTTCGCCTGTGTAGGCTTTTGTTTTGTACTCTTTCTCTTCTTCTCATGAAAGGCACCCTTATAATTAGGGTCCTCTTTCCTTCTTTGAAAGTCAATTTCTCTGTTCATAGACTGTTTTTCTTCAAAAGACATCTCTTCAGAAACAAGCTCTTCGGAAAATGACTTTTGGTCTATCGGCTTACCTACTATTTTCTCAATCTTCCTGAGATGGTAAACTTCTGCTGGACTGACAAAGGTCATAGCTTCTCCCTTTTTTTCTGCCCTTCCCGTTCTTCCTACTCGGTGGATGTAATCTTCATACACCAAGGGGACGTCAAAATTAATCACGTAACTTACATTAGACACATCGATACCTCTTGCTACCACGTCGGTAGCTACCAGTACTCGTGTATCTCCTTCCCGAAAGCTGTTAATAGCGTTCAGTCTCGTATTTTGTTCTTTGTTACCATGAATCACTTTGACTGGTACGTCTAATTTTCGCTCTATAAACTTATAGATATCGTTTGCTGTTTGCTTGGTCTTGACAAAAATCAGAATTTTTTCAAAATCAATATTCGCAATGACATTTTGTAATAAATTGATTTTGGTCTTAATATTTGGTACCTGGTAATAATAGTGGTCAATTGTCTCAGCTACCTTGGTTTCTTGCTTGACCTCAATCTTAGTAGGAAACTCTAAAAATTCGGTGGACAGCTGTTCCACTTTCTCGGGAAAAGTAGCTGAGAACAACATATTCTGTCTCTTAACGGGTATGATCTCTAGTACTCTCCTTAGCTGAGGCATGAACCCCATATCCATCATTTTATCTGCCTCATCCAGCACCAAGGTATTTAAAGTTCTGACATCAAAAACGCGATCCTTATAAAATTCCAATAGCCTTCCCGGTGTTGCGATCAGCACATCAACTCCTCCTTCTAAAGCTTTGAGTTGCGCCATTTTCCCACCACCACCATAGATACCAACTACTCTTAAGTCTAAATAAGTAGAATAGCTATTCATCACCTCCAGCACTTGACCTACCAACTCACGGCTGGGGCATAACACGATACACCGTGGTGCATCTCCCTGCGCATATTTAATCTTCATCAGTATGGGCAATGCATAAGCCGCAGTTTTCCCTGTTCCGGTAGGCGCAATGCCTAATACATCGTGCCCTGAAAGTGCTATGGGGATTATCTTTTCTTGTATCTCCGTTGGTGTACGATAGCCCTTTTCATGAATAGCATTTAGCAACTGTTTATTCAACTTGAATGCCTCAAATCCTTCCGACATAAATGGCTCAACTAATTATTTTTCAGGTAATGTTTTCATTTTTCACAGCAATAATTCAAATCAAACATCTCTACTAAACATTACCTTTCGAAAAGCCGAAAAGTTTACTGGATTCCAATTAATTTGGCAAAAACTTCAAGATGAGATCGCTGCTAATAAAAAACGCAAATATAGTAAATGAGGGTAGGACTATGGAGGGGGATGTCCTGATCAAAGGGACTAGAATCGAAAAAATTGCCAATTCCATTGCCGTTGAAAATCATGAGGTAATAGATGCAAAGGGTAACTTTCTTATTCCCGGAGCTATCGACGATCAAGTGCACTTCAGAGAGCCTGGCCTTATACATAAGGCGGAGATATATACTGAATCACGAGCAGCAGTGGCCGGTGGGATTACCTCTTTTATGGAGATGCCCAATACCGTCCCACAAGCTACTACCCAAGCGCTTCTAGAAGACAAGTATGCGATAGCCGCAAAAAACTCTATTGCTAATTACTCTTTTTTCTTCGGAGCAACCAACGATAATATCGAGGAAGTACTTAAAACAGATCCTAAAAGAGTCTGTGGGGTAAAAGTCTTTATGGGATCATCAACTGGTAACATGTTAGTGGATAATACAGAGGTACTGAATAAGATTTTTGCAAACGCCCCCACCTTAGTAGCTACACACTGTGAAGACGAAGAAACGGTAAGAAACAACTTCGCCATTTATAAAGAAAAATACGGGGATAACATTCCATTTCAGTTTCACCCTAAAATTAGGAGTGAAGAAGCCTGTTACCTTTCTTCTTCCCAGGCAGTAGAATTAGCCAAGAAAACGGGCGGCCGACTTCATGTTTTGCATATCTCTACGGCCAAGGAACTATCTTTATTTGATAACTCCATTCCGCTTTCTGAAAAGAAAATTACATCAGAAGCGTGTATCCATCATATGTGGTTCGACGATGCCGATTATCTACGCAAAGGTTCTCATATCAAATGGAACCCTGCTGTTAAGACAGCAAAGGATCGAGAGGCTATCTTAAATGCGGTATTAAATGACACCATCGACGTCATCGCCACCGATCACGCACCTCACACACTAGAGGAAAAGAACAACCCTTATACTTCTGCTCCCTCTGGAGGTCCGCTTGTTCAGCATGCGCTTGTTGCCATGATGGAGTTTTATCACCAAGGTAAAATTTCTATGGAAAAAATCGTTGAGAAAATGGCTCATAACCCGGCGATACTTTTTAACATAGAAGAGCGCGGATATATCCGAGAGGGTTATTTTGCTGATTTGGTTATTGTCAATCCTAATAAATCCTGGACAGTAAGCCGTGATAATGTACTTTACAAATGTGGATGGTCACCGTTTGAAAAAACTACATTTCAGTCATCAGTAGAAGCAACTATAGTCTCAGGGAATATAGCCTATCAAGATGGTAAAGTGTTAGAAGGAAACGGAATGAGATTAAGCTTTGATTAATAAGCTTTATCGTTTTTAAATACTATTGAAATTAGGGTCAGGAATATAATCTTTAGGTCTAATAATAAGCTCCAATTTTTGACATAAAACCTATCTAACTTGACCCTTCCTTGCATCTCATAAAGTTCATTAGTCTCTCCTCTAAACCCCTTGGCTTGAGCCAATCCAGTAATACCAGGCTTAACAAAATGTCGAGACATAAACTTTTGAACCTTATATGAATATTCCTCCGTATGTGATAACATATGGGGTCTTGGTCCTACCACGCTCATATCTCCCAGTAAAACATTAAAGAATTGTGGTAGCTCATCAATGCTTGTCTTCCGAATGATTGCACCAATCCAAGTAATTCTAGAGTCATTTTTGGTAGCTTGCTTCGAGTCAGATTGACTGTTCATCTTCATAGACCTGAACTTAAAGCAATAGAAAGATTTATTATCCTTTCCTGTTCTGAGCTGTTTAAATAAAACTGGCCCCTTGGAAGACAACTTAATTAGCAAAGCAATCAATGGATAAAGCCAAGACATTACCAATACAATAACAGAAAGTGAAAAGGTAACGTCAAATATCCTTTTCATATAGATATTAAAAGCAAGGTCTAAAGGAGAAGAATTAATCGTTATAGTAGGTCGAGAACCATGATCGATCAATCTGATCCCACTAGAATTACTGTCCAGAAAATCGGCTTGTACCCGTACTTTCATCAAATTTCCTTCCGCAAAACCAATGAGGTCTCTTAAGAATCTCTGATTGATAATATCAGAAGCATAAAAAATGATATCAATATCTCTAGTCCTTAATCTATCTTCGAGGTCCTCGTTGATGGAAAGATCACTTGGGTTTTGAAAAATAATCGTTTCTCTAACCTGATAACCCAACCAGGTATTTTGTTCAAAATAGCTTTTTAGATCGTTTACCTTATCAAAATCTCCAAATATTGCTAGATAACGATAGTTAAACCCCTTCTTTCTATACGCTCTGAGAATGAGAACACTTAATAGTCTCCACCCTATATGTCCAATAGAAAAGACACCATAAAAGATCCCAAAAAACTCTCTTGGATAGTTATTTCGAAAGCTGATCCAGGCCGTAAATATTAAAAATAGATGTATTACTAGTGTTTGCAACGACCTTTGAACATGTACAGAGAATTTGAGACCTCTCTCGATTTGATACATGTTGTTAAGAAAGTAGGCTACTACCCACAACAAATTTACAGATAACTGTAGAGTCGTTACGTTAGCTTTAATGTCATTAAAACCTAGGTATTCGTAACCCCAAAGCATTCCAAAGAAAGCTAGGTTTAACAGCAACAAGTCTCCGAGAAGGAGAACTATAGGTAGGATAATAGAGAATCTAGATTTTGGCATTATTGAATTAAAGCTGCAGTAAAATTAAGAACATAAAACAAAAATTGGAGTCAATGTGCCGTTTATGTACAGCCGATGATAAAAGAAATTGAAGAGTAGACTTAGGTGTTATCGTTGATTACCTGCAAAATCTTATCATGAAAATTAGATTCACTAAAACGCATAGCGTTCTTTATGCAATCCTGAGCACTATATTCAGTTGGCTCAAAATCAGTTAAAGCAGCTCTAATCGCCATAACAGATTGCTCATTGAAAAATAATGCTGTGGGGTTAGAATGACCTTTAGGTATCATGGTCTCCAGTACACCCCCCTTACCATACGCAATAACCGGTTTACCAAATGCATTGGCCTCTAATGGAGTAATGCCAAAATCTTCCAACTGAGGAAAAATGAATGCCCGACAGTTGGCGTACAATTGTATTAACCGATCATTGGAGACATTTCCTTCTAAGCTAACATTATCAGGTAATTGCGAATTAATTTCAGCGAACTGAGACCCCGACCCTACCACAATTAACGATTCATCCAATTGACGAAAAGCCTCTACCACTAAGGACACCTTCTTATAGGGTTCTAGTCTACTGACAATAAGGAAGTAATTCCCAATTTCACTGTCTCCACTATAGGAATCAATTTCTATAGGAGGATGAATAACTTGATGTTTATCAGGGTTAAAAACCTTCAGGTACGCGTCTCTGGTTCTTTGAGAATTAAAAACAACATGATCAGCTCGAATAGTCAAGTACTTATCTATTTTCTGTAGTAACCTGATTGGGGTCCAAAGAAATAGTTTAATAAGCCTTTTATTATAGAAATTGTAGGACTCAGGTTCCCATATCAACCGAAATAAAAAATGAGCGTAATGAATGACTAAAGCATTTTTAGGCTTTTTAATATACTGAGCCCCATGCGCTGAAGAAATTATAATCAAATCATAACCTTCAAAGTTGAAGCTCCTAAAAGCAAGGATTCCAAAAGGGAAAAATAAGGCCATAAACATCTTGTCACCCTTTACTACTTTCTGGAGAAAAGAAGTCACAATATTACATTCCTTAAAGTACTCAAAAGTTGTATCCGGATTATATGCACTCGTAAATATATCCGCGTCAGGAAATAGCTTATGTAAGCTGATTACAACCCTCTCAGCCCCCCCTTTTCTAAGGAGCTCATCATGGACAATAGCTATTTTCATTCCTAATTTGTCAGTTTAGTCTTTAATTTTTTTCCGACGGAAACGAATTTTTTTTCCACGATGTCATATAAAAACCTAGATACCAAAATAGAGACGAGTGTTGACAAGACAAATGTGATAATCGGCACCTTTATGGTAAAAACGTCAAAAACCAATGCCCAAACAATAGGATGGAAGAGATACAACGAATAACTCACTCTTCCCAAAGAGACAATGGACTGATTTACTACCTTAAACGAGGTGGAAAAAATTATGATTGTCAAAATTCCTAAAGTGTAAGTAATGAAGTATTTTTTAGGGTTTTCATTGAACCCAAAATCGTGTGAATATCCATAATAACAGGTCACAGCCAACAACGGCACAAAAACTAGGAGCATATACTTGACATGAACCAGTACGCCTTTGTCACCATCAATAACATACTTTCTCCATACTACTCCAAAAAACATAACAGCCAAAGATAACGGCATTGCAAGGGGTAGTTTTATTTGTAAGTAATACCTTAAAACAGCAACTCCTACGGAAAGAATAGATAGGGCATAAAACGAATTAAGTTGACCCTTGATGGTCTTCGTAAAGCTAAAACGATAACCAAAAATAAGTGCGATGTAAAACACCATCTCAATTTGTAGAGTCCAATACAGTCCAATAACATTTTCTACGCCTAAGAACTGCTGAAACATTGTAATGTTTATTAGGGAAGTAAATAGGTCTTTGTCAAATAACACCGCCCCGAATAAAACTGACACCCAGTAGACTGGATACAATCTAAAAAACCTACTGATTACAAATTTTTTTATATCCTCTTTACTCCCTCCTTTAATGCTATAAGGAATAACCATTCCACTCAAAACAAAGAACATAATAACGCCCCACTTCCCTAAATCAAAATAATTGTCGATTACCTCAAAGTAAACTTCACCAATTTTATAGGCTTCAATTTCCTGTCTAATATTGAGAGTATAGTGGAAAACCAATACTGAAAAGGCTGCAATTCCTCTTATTGAATCAAGATAATCCAGTCGATTTTTCATACTTTTTCGCTTTCCATGTGAAATACCTAAAAATTAGTATTGATATGGGCAATAGCCACAAAAGTTTCATAATATAAATTCCTCCATACCATTGAAACCTAAAACAAAGTAACAGCAATAAGACAATTATCGACTTTGCAAATAAAGATTCCCCTTTAATACCATATCTTAATGCAATTCCGAAAAAGGCAGAATAAACTATGACTCCAAAAACTCCAAATGCCAATACCCCCTCGGAGTAAAAAATGCCACCACCAGCGTTTGGAATAATCTCCTTGGTTATGAACACGTAATCAAGTTTATTCGAGTTCAAAGAGATCATTGATAGTACGGAATTAAACAAGGCATACCATTTTGACGGCATCTCATGAAAATAAGCAACCGCAGACAAGTAGACATGGGTAACATCAAGAGCCGTATGTTGCTTATACAAAGTAGCGGTTGCATAAAAAAGCCAATTATCCAATACTGTTTTTAACCCTAAAATCTGCACTATTCGAATGAGACTCACGATAATCATGAATGGAAAAGCTATAATCGCAAAACGGATAACCTTATTAGTTTCCTTTATAATTCCTCCTTCAGTCGGACTCAATGTAAATAATGCCAGTACCACTACAAGATTATCTACTCTTTCGCCTCGGAATATAATAAACAAACAAAGAGCCAAATGTAGTCTTGAACTCCAAGAGCTAAGTCCTTTCGAAGACAGTATTAACAACGACGATACTAGCGTGTATAATCCACTCCAAGCCCCGCCTGGAAGAAGGTTAAACCTACCATAGCCATAAATACCAAAAGCCTCTGGCCAAACGATAATGCCTAAAAGTAATAACAAAATGATCAGAATAAATCTTGATCCTTCAGTGATATCAAGTCTTTTAATCGACAATCTCTTCTTACGTACAGGCCAAATTACCAAAATCAAAACGATATAACCGAGAACTGACCAATAGTATGCAGTATCTAAATATTGATCATATCGATCAAACATAATTGACATGATCCCACTCATTTTTGTACCTTGTTTCATTAGAAACATGATGAAAATAGGATAAGCAAAAACAAACAGGTTTATTCTTATAATAATTGATTTGAAGGTAATTATTGAGGCGAAAATCGATATTACCGTTAATAGCTCTAAGAACATCCTATTTCATCATAAATTTTAGTTAACCTCCGAATGAAATTAATCGCGCTAAGTTGGTTCAGTTCGTTTTCAAACGATTTCTTTTCTTGCGTTCTAAGAACTTTTAACAAGTATTTTATATCAAATGAATATGGATCAAATAGAATATGATTAGCATACTCTTCAGCAAGCTCCTTAATTCCACCCCAATCAGAACCTAGTACCGTTAGTCCTTTACTTGAAGCCTCTAAAATTGACATTGGAGCATTTTCATACCAAAGTGATGGAATTACCATTGCATGATAGCTCGATAGTCGGTCCATTAATTCGTTGTACGCAAGTCTACCTTTAAAGAAAATTTTACCCTCGAGTTGATTTCTTTTTACTAAATTTTTCAGAAAATCTGAGTCAGGCCCGTCACCATAAATATCCAGTGAAAAATCATTGTGTGAAGAGTTTAAGTTTGAAATAAATTCACGGAGTCCTTTTTCTCTAGACAATCTACCGAAATAAACCAATCTAAAATTTTCACCGTCAATATTTTTTTTTGGAGCTAGATATTCTGCCGTTTCCAACGGGTTTCTCAACATTTTCGTTTTTACACCCAGTTCATTTTGGTAAAAATCCTTTAAAAAATTACTTGGACATAGAAAGAGGTCAATCTCTCTTTTAATATTCAGTATACGATGGGCTATTATCCACTGAGCTTTTTTCACCAAGCTGTACAATGTCCCCCTATGATCAACTTTATCCAGAAATAACCAACTTGTCAAATTGAACTCTTTTACTATAACGGGTCTTTGAGTTCTATAACTAAGTAACGCGCTATTGGGATAAATGAAGTGATAGTCATGCGCAGTGTAAATTACTTTAACATTACGATTCACCTTTTTATATACCCTGATCGCCTTAAAAATACTTGCTGATAAGACATGGTAATAACCGTGTACATGAATTATGTTTGGCTTATACGTTTCAAGCTTGTTTTGCAGTAATGACTGATGTTTAAAAGAAAATAAATACGCTAAAAGTCCGTCGGGCGTAGTATAGGTCTTTGAACCAACAAATGATTCCACTTCGTATTTACCTTCGGACTTCAAATAATTTAAATTACTCAAAAAAACCGTTTCGGCCCCACCTCCTTCTTTAAAATCATTAATCAGTAGAACTTTCATTTCGGCTTAATTATTAAAGGGTTACCATAAGCAATGCTATTGGAAGGAATATTTTTCGTCACGATGGCACCAGCTCCAACAGTCACATTATCACCAATTATTATTGGTCCGATAATTATAACCGAGGCACCAAGTTCACAATTATTACCTAAAACAGGGGAATTCGTTTCATTCCCTGACTTATCTAACTTATTTCCAATAGTAGTAGAGTGTCTTAATATACAGTTATCACCTATCTCTGCAAAAGCGTTTATAACAAGCGCATGACCATGGAAAATAACACAACCTTTTCCCAATTTTGTCTGAAGAGGAATGTCAACATTAAGAAACCAGTCGAAGAATAACACATGCGCCACCAGATAAGGAAGGAATATAATTTTTAAGATCTTATTTGTTCTTAGGAAAAATGCAATCCTAAAAAAAAACATCAGAAAGCGACCTTTAGGGTTGCCTTGATTAGCATGCCAGTCCTGTAGGATATATTTTAAAAAATTAGTTTTCATATATCTCCCTTTTTAAGCTGAGTTCCAGAATATGTTAAAAAGAACTTAAAAGGAGTCTGGCCTTATTTCTTAAGCTTATATTACCGTTTAGGAGTAAACGGAAAATATCTTTAAATAGAAATTCATTTTGGTGCAAACTTAACGCTGCAAACAAAATTGTATTCAGCCTTGGTGAATTGTTACTTTGCATCGCGTTTCTAATCTGATTAACGATTGATGTGTTATTATCTAAACTGATGGAAAACTCATTAATTAAAATCTTCTCTATTAACCAAGTCAAAGTGTTTTCAAATAACTGATGTTGTTCAGCAAATTTTTTCTGTGATATTTGACCTTCGCTTTTTCTGTATAAAAGTAATTCGTCTGTTAAGTTATGAAAAGAGCCTAAATTGTAGAGCCTAGAAATTAAATTGTAGTCTTGAGCATATCTAAAGCTTTCGTCGTACCTGATTCCATTATCTCTAAGCACATCTGATCTCAGCATCAGTGCCGAATGAATAAATGGGTTATAAAATAAAATATCGTTGACAAGTTGCGAGTTATGGCTACGATATTTTAGCTTTTTACCATTCGGTTTTCCACTATCATCAATAATTTTAGCAGCTGAACCTAGTAAAATGATATCTGTATTGGTTTCTAAAAAATTATATTGGACCTCTAACCTATTATCCAGACTAATGTCATCAGCATCCATTCGAGCCAAATATTTCCCTTGCGCAAGGTCTAATGCAATATTCAAGCTCTTAGTTAAACCAATATTCTCTACATTATGATTTACCTTAACTCTACTATCAGCTTTTTCATACTTACTCAACAACGACCTATTTAGGGTTCTATTTGGGTCATCATTAATAATTATAAACTCGAAATCTGTAAATGTTTGAGATAAGATAGAGTCAATTGACAAACGAATCCATTCCTCCGGTTCATTATAAATTGACATCAACACAGATATAGGAATTCTCACAACTTATCGATTATCATTTTCCTTCCCCCATTCATCATAACATCGATTTGATAGTATTTACCAGATTTCGAAATACTAGGATGTAAATCACATCTGGTTTTCTTAGTGTAAAATGCTGGATGACTAACTTCAAGAATTAATTCATTTGAACTATCAGTCAAATCGATTGTATACAACTTCTCTCTCAGAAACCTGTCTGGGTATGTATCCGTAATGATTCTATTTCGGTCAATAAAACTTGGATGTCCATCATTTTCCGTCGTAAGGGCAATTGAACATGACATATTCGAAATACTATATAAATAGTAGCCCGCTACACCCTTCATCTTACCCCAAAATATAAATGAATCGTCATCCCTCCAGCTGCAATGACTTAACAATTCATTTTCAATTAATAAGTTAATTTCTTTATCTTCAATTGAATAATAAAATAGATTATCAAAACGTCTGCTCTCTTTTTCAAAACGAAGCATAAAAATAAATCCCTTTCCATCAGGTTTAATAAGAAAATGATTTATATGATGGTTTATAGCGTTTGCATATTCATGTTTTAATTTCTTAATGCAATCTTCAATTTCAAAAAGAACCTTACTTGTACTATTATTCATATTTACAAGAAGTAACTCTTGTAAATTTCGAGTGTCGGGTAAGTCATAACCATATTCCGTCCCCATAAGTTTTAAATGGTAGTAATTAATGGATAAAAAATATTCTCCATTATGCATAACTTGAATTGGAAAATTGTAGTTTGAACTTTTTCCCGAATTTACATCGTAAAGCACTGAAACATACTTTTCTTCCTTATCATCATACTTATTGTAGATAATCTTCGAATCATCAACCCATTGAAGCCTCGAACCTTGTTGAAAATTCCAAGCTTTAGTATTTCCAACTTTGGTTACCTCCTTAGTCTTTGCATCAATCATTAGAATATCCACTTCTGCCCTTCCCTTCTCTTTAAGTCCATGTGCCAGAACAGTGCTTTCAACGGAATTAAAGGAGCTTATATCATAATACCCAAAAAAAACATCAGAATACCTATCATCCTTAACAAAATCATGGGATTTTTTTCTAAACAGAAAGTAGCCAAAGGAAAGTATCGTTTTAATAAGATTAACTATTAATTCTTTCATCGGTCAAGACCTAAAAGATTATTATTCTTAAACACTAAGTATTCACCCATTAAAATTAATTCAAAATCATAGTTGGCTATAGTTTTAAACACCTGTTGACTTGCCCCGGGCGAAATATAGTCATGAACTTCGACTAATATTACCTTACTTCGAGATATCCAGTTTTCATAGTTACTCTTAAATAAATCCTTTTCAGAACCTTCAATATCAATTTTAAGTATATCTATTGACTCTAATTGGTTACTTTCCAATATTTCATCAATGGTTATTGTGTTAATAACCTCCTCTGATTCAGAAGATCCTGCTTCGGAAGATACTGCGAATCCCCAGTTTCCCGTGCCGCGATCTTTTAAGAACATCTTCTTCTTTTCGTTCCAAAGTGCGGCTTTATGCAAGTTAAATCTTGGATAATTCAGGTTCTTTTCCAAAATAGAATAATTGCTGTCTTCCGGTTCTATTGAATGAATCTGAGCAGAAGGGAATTTGGAAGCTAAATAAATAGAAGATAAACCAATATTAGCACCGGCATCGATAATTGTATTTATTTCAAAGTCACATGTCTCTATTAGTTTCTTGAATTCTTCTTCCAAAATTATTTGGTCAAGCACATGAATATCAGTAGTCCCAAACCGGATGTAAAACTTATTACTCCACCCATCTATGGACAAATAGGAGACGGATGTCGATCCTAAAAATCTATAGGTCAAATATTTAACTGCGGAAGCAAACGAAAGCTTATTAAAAATTTTTGAAAGCTTATTTAATATCTTAA
>CAYMST010000067.1:0-1869 GCA_964393115.1 uncultured Roseivirgaceae bacterium
TACGGAAATACGTCCTGTAAATGTGTCGAAGTTGTCTTCACCATCAGGATCAGTGAAAATGGTTCCTTCAACATCTACGTTGTTCACTTGATCAGTATACTGCGCGTCTCCACAAGCGAATTCAATATCATATTCACCATCTACAATAGCTATTTCCCAGGTATTGTTTCCGTCTTTCTGAAGGTGATTAAGTGTTTTTAATTTGGCATCAATAGAACCACTTCTGCTTCTGGCACCAGCATTAGTACCACCAAGCCAACCGTAGCTTCTGCCGTCACCTCTATTTCCAAAGCCATCACCATAGTCCGCAATATAGCCAGATGGTGTACCTGTAGTGGATGGTTGGAAATTGATTTTAACCACGCCGTCTGTTGGCTCTGGATCTGGTTTCGGTGGTGGGGGAGGAGGAGTGCTTCCGTCCAGCTCCGTAATGCGCTTTGATAATAGGGCTTTTTGTAAATAACCTGTTCCCCAGTGTCCTCGAGCCGCTTGTGTACGATACTGACGGTCGGTCATCGGGCTAGGAGGGTTAATTTGTGTAGGACCTTTAGGTGAGTAAATAATGATCTTTTTGGTAGGCTTATGGGCTTGAATTAGCTCTTCTCGCCAATCGCCCATGATATCTACCATGATGTGTGTTCCGTCTTGCGTATTAGGTACTCCATCACGTCCCTCAGATGTTTGGTACTGAGATCCATCAAACCAACCGGCTACTGGTCGTGGACCGCTAAGCCCATAACTGCTGGCAGATATTTTATTTCCCTTTGTGTCATACATTCCATCTCGGCTATAAAACTCAAAGCCTTTTCTATTACGATCTACATCGGCGACAGTACCTTGGGATTCAGGACACCATTTCCTACGCCAAAGGGCCTTACCCGTTTTGGCATCGTAGAGCCCGGTACTGGCACATGCTTGTTCAGCACCCCAAAAAAGCTCTATACCAGGATTGTCAAAATCCAGCTCTCCGGCATATCCCATATCTCCAGAGGCGTTTCCTCCACTTTCACAGTCAGGAGCTTTCCAAATACCGTGTCCATCATCGTCAATGATGGTTGGCCCCATGTATAGTTCATCACGACCATCCTGGTCGACATCAGCGGCTACAACCGCGTGTGAAGTGGACCGGTAACATTTAGAACTCTCTTGCTCATTGCTCCATTTCCAGATCACATTAAGGTTTTTATCATAGGAGGTCATATTCACACCACGATACATACCGGATATGGCAACTACAGCAGGGTTAACCCCATCTAAGTAAGCGATAACCAATTGAAATCGGCTTTGGTTATTATAGTCACCAGTTCTTCTTGGCCAGTCATTTTGATCCACCTTTTTTCCAGTCATTGGATCTAACTTATAGATAAAGTATTTGGCATCTTTGACCTTACCAGGCCAATCATCTGGTGAACCTGAAGATCCTACGCAGTATACCTCGTCTTTACCGTCCCCGTCTACGTCATAGCAGACAACGGGAGTATACCAGACACCTTCTTCGATACCTGTACCCATATCATGGGTCCAAAGCAGTTTTCCACTTTGGTCAACGGCTCTTAGTTTTACCGTATTCTCGTTTTTCTTGTGCGAGTTAGGGTCATGGTTTCCGCTCATGTCTTTTACAACAAACTCAACCTTACCATCACCGTTTAGATCCCCAAAAGCAAACTGTTGCTGCTTACCAGCCTTTACGGGCTGAATAATTCCCGAGAGGTTAATCTCGATCTTGTCATAATCTACTGCTTTGGCTGATAGAATACTTGTTAAGCAAAAGACTACAACTAGCAGCACACTTTTGAAATGCAATAAGTTAGTAGTGCCCCTTTGTTGGGCAACATGATACATCATATAATTTAGATTGATAAAATCATC
>CAYMST010000067.1:1901-19499 GCA_964393115.1 uncultured Roseivirgaceae bacterium
GAGCCCCCTAAGGGGCTCTTATGGCTGAGTTGTTATTCAATTCTAATTTTTCTGGTAAACACCTTTCCGTTGTGCTGAACTGAAACAATGTATATACCACTACTCCAATGTTCAGCAGAAGTAATTTCCATCTTACTAGCACTAGTTTCTACTTCTTTCATGACCCTTCCGAGGTTATCCAGTACTCGAATCATCTTATCTCCTTCCATATTGGAGAAGGAAAGCGTAATGGCCTGACTTCCGTCAGCCGGGTTAGGATATAGCGATATGAATGACTGTGGCTGAGTGGTAGTGCCAAAACGTCCAGATGACTGTACATTGATCACGACTCTTCTGTAGCGCGTTAGTCTTGGTGAACCGTTGTCTTCGACCTCGCAGATGATATGAATGGTCTTACCACTAGCGTTTGAAGGGATACTGACAGAAGCATTGGGTGAGCTCGCTCCACTAATGGATACGCTTCCACTGTAATTGTCAGCTTCCTTATATTGCCACCACGAGTAACTTAGGTTATTACCGTCAGGGTCTGTGGTTCCCGCTGCAGATAATGAAACAGAACTACCGGCTTGTGCATTCAGGTAAAGAACTGCCTGTGAGTTATCACCCTGTACCACGACATTAGGTTCGTGGTTAGCCGAACCAAACCCTTTAACGCACCAGTCGAGTCTTGCCTTGAAGTCATTTTGTAATGCTCGTGCAAATCGTGCGGCTGTATTATCCCGATTAGTAGATCCGTTCCAATTGTCCTCCTGATTTGCCCAGTAAAAAGGCTTTTTGTTAGGAACCTTGTTACCACCATCACGAACACCATAGCGTCCTGCCCAGCTACCCCAAGTAGGCTCATATGGCTCATTCATTCCGGTAGGAATCATGTAGATAAATGTCCAGCTATCCCCTTCTTTTTGTCCTACGTATAGCTTTCCGAGGTTTCCGTGATTGTTTTTGATGTCACTGCTCTCACTTATAAATCCAGCCGTGATGTTGTCAAATCGACGGTACCACCTGGTTTCAGAGCCTCCACCTAACTGCTTATAACCAGTTTCCACATGAAGGGTAACTTTATCTTCATGCTGCTGCTTCGTATCATCCTTGCCATCGAGCGTGACGATTTTCACTTTACGAACGAATGCGTTGTAAGCCGAACTGCTGCGATCATTTTTGATCTTATCAAAAGCCCTTTTCAGGTTGCTCGTCGTTCCGCTGTTTGATCCCCAGTTGTGATACCAAATTGGATTATCTTCAGTGGCATTGTCTACAGCATTGATGATCAAGTTGACACCGGCATTTGATCCGTTGTGTCCATGTACTGATTTGCTCCATAGGTAAGAACGCGTTGGATAATCTGGATCATGCTGGATTAGCTTAGAGCGAACATCTCCATAGGCGTCTAAATAATCGGAAGCCATATCCATAGTGCTATTTGCCCCAGTTGGGTTACTAGCGGCTCCGTCTTTCTGGAACCTGTTGTTAGCGCGATCAAAAATAATACCTTGCACATCCCACTCGTTGGTATACAGTAACCACCTAATAAGCGAAGACTGATCATCTCGGTCACCTCCAAAATCGGTTTCTACGATGACTTTGCGCTTGGCAACAAATGGATGACCTGTGGCCGGTGGTGATGGTGGGTCTACCGGCGGTGCTGGTTCACCATAAACAATGGTTATTTTATCAATATCGGGTGATTTTCCACTGTTATTGAAGAACTTTATAGTGTTGCTACCCTGATTAAGTGAAATGGACTTGGTGAAAGAATCTGTCTGATTCCATCCACCAGAATTTACCGTTTCTGAAACAGCACTTCCATTATTGACGCTTATAAAAATAGTTCTGTTTTCACCACTGATATACTGTACTTCCAGACTGTAAGTATCCGAGCAAGGAACGCTAATATTGTTTACGATTAAATAATTATTAGATCCATTACCTAAAGATCCCACTATTCGACCGCCTGATGCAGAGGACTTATTCGCAACTTTGGCATTACCATTCAACGTATTCGAACCATCTTCAGCTTCGATCGAGATACTTAAGTCTTCGCAGTCACCCCCACTTGGTTGATCTTTGTAAGTAGCGGAAATGCTGGCATCAGCACTTGGCATGGTGATCGTGGTGCTGGCGGAACTTGTGTTGGCTATGCCTGAAGTATTTCCGGTCCATTGGTCAAACATCTGTCCGGTAGGTGCAGCGTCGGCGGTAATATTGACTACTGTTCCCGCAGTGTAATTTCCAGATCCACTACCGTTCGTAACAGTAAGCACAAACATGGTAGGAGGGATTGCTTTATAAGTCGCGGTGACAGAAGCATTAGCCGCTGGCATTTGCAATGAAGTTGAAGCAGCATTTACATCTGCGATTCCGGCAATATCTCCCGTCCACTGATCAAACATTTGACCGCTAGGTGCAGCATCAGCACTAATCGATACATTCATTCCAGCAGTATAGCTTCCATCACCAGAACCATTATTTACCGTTAAGGAATAGGTCATTGGGGCACCATCACCAGAAAACGAATTAATATCGATATAACAGATTTTAGGGTTAGAAGCACCACTGGCTGGTTTAATGGTCAGCCTCCCGTCGGTTACGTCAACAAGGATATTTTCAAATACATCAAAGTTATCTTCGCCGTCTGGGTCGGTTAAAACGACTCCTTCTATATCTATGGTGTTCACCTGATCAGAGTACTGAGCGTCGCCACAAGCTATTGTTACTTGATAGGTACCATTTGATACGCCAATCTCCCATGTTCTATTTCCACCATTGTTCAGATGATTCAGTGTTCGTAATTTTTGTGTTGCACTGCCTGATCGTTGGCGTGTTTTGCCATTGTCACCTCCTAGCCAACCATAGCTAAAGCCATTTCCTCGATTGCCATAAGCAGCTCCTGCATCAGAGACGTAATCGGAAGGAGTGGAGGATCCTAAAGGTTGAAAGTTCACATTTACCAAAGGGGTTATGGTTTGAACATCTTCATCTTTATAGGTTGCTGAAACAGACACTGCAGAAGAAGGCATTGTAAGCGAAGTACTAGCAGCACTTGGATCTGTCAAAGCAGCAATATCTCCTGTCCACATGTCAAACACTTGTCCATTTGGCGCAGC
Organism: uncultured Roseivirgaceae bacterium; assembly: GCA_964393115.1. Classification (GTDB taxonomy): domain Bacteria; phylum Bacteroidota; class Bacteroidia; order Cytophagales; family Cyclobacteriaceae; genus CAYMST01. The sequence goes on from CAYMST010000067.1 coordinate 5,006, forward strand.
GTTGGCCGAAATATTAACAGATGTACCGGCCTCATAATCACCACTTCCAGAACCACCGTTGACGGCAAGCGTGAAGGTAGGAATTACGATATCCTGATAAGTAGCCGTGATGGAAGCATCACTTGTAGCCACAGTAAACGAGGTTGATGCACTATTGACATCTGTTAATCCTATAATGTCTCCCGTCCACATCAAAAATTCTTGACCACTTGAAGGTGCATCAGCCATCACGTCGACGACCATTCCTTCTACGTAATTACCGGATCCTGAACCGTTATTTACCGTGAGATTGTATGTGGTAGGAGGTAAAGCTTTGTAAGTGGCTGAAAGGATAACATCAGTAGTAGCGATGGTAACTGAGGTACTCACATTATTGATATCTTGAACTCCCGAGACATCACCTGTCCATTGATCAAATTCCTGCCCAATTGGTGCGTCATCTGCAACAATACTAATAACTTCTCCTTCTTCGTATTCCCCTGATCCACTACCATTATTAACCGTTAGCATATACGTGGTAGGGGTTACATCTCCCCCTAATGAGGCTATATCGATGTAGCATATCTTAGGATTTAGCGCCCCGCTTGCTGGGCTAATGGACAGTTTGCCGTCAGATACGGTTACCATAGTACTGAACACATCAAAATTATCCTCTCCATCAGGGTCGTTTAGCACATTTCCTTCTACGCTAATATTGTTGATTTGATCTGAATATTGAGCATCTCCGCAAGCAATTTCAAGGGTATACTCACCATTTGGAATAGCGATTTCCCACGTTTTATTGCCATTTTTAGCTAAGTGATTCAGTGTATTCAAGCGTGCATCACTGTTAGCCGATCGTACTCTAGTAGCGGTGTTGTCACCACCCAGCCAACCGTAAGTGAAGCCGTTTCCTCTACTGCCATAAGCCCCTCCATTATCAACAAGATATCCTGAAGGAGTACTTGCTCCAGTAGGTTGGAAGTTGATTTTCGCATAGTCACTGCCGCCAGAGGGAGGAGTTTGATTTTTATAAGTTGCGGATAAACTAATGTTAGCAGCAGGCATGGTCACTGTTGTCGTAGCACTGGACGGGTCTGCCAAGTTACTGACGTCACCTGTCCATTGATCAAATACCTGTCCAGATGGCGCCTCGTCTGCTGTAATGTTAATTGAAGTTCCTTCGGTATAATTTCCATCTCCTGATCCACCGATGACCACAAGTGCGAATTCTGGTATAGAGATATCCTCGTAAGTAGCCGCTATTGTAACATCGGCTGATGGCATGGTAATGGTAGTAGATTCGCTGTTTACATTAGCGATGCCAGCAACATCTCCAGTCCACGAACTAAATACTTTTCCAGTAGGAGCCATATCCGCTGTGATGTTTACCGAAGTACCAGCAGTATACGTTCCATCTCCTATTCCATTGCTAACAGTAAGTGTATACATCATAGGATCTGGATCATCGTTTTCCACGAATGCGATGTCTATGTAGCAAACCTTAGCATTTGAAGCCCCAGTTCCCGGTTTGATGGTGAGTTTTCCATCCGCAACGGTGACTCTTTCATTGAATATATCAAAGTTGCTTTCGCCATCTTGATCGGTGAGTTGATTTCCTTCTAGATCGATGTTATTGATTTGATCGGAGTACTGCGCATCGCCACAAACCAACTTTACGTCATACTCACCATTGGCAAGTGCTATTTCCCACGTTTTGTTTCCTTCGTCTTGAAGGTGATTGAGGGTTTTAAGACGTTGGTCATTGCTTCCTGATCTAAGACGAGTGGCTGTATTGGATCCGCCAACCCATCCGTAAGACTGGCCATTGCCTCTACTACCGTATGCAGCACCATTATCGGCAAGATAACCGGATGGAACACTTGTGGAGGGAGGCTGAAAGTTTACTTTTACAGTACTTACAGGGTCTGGATCTGGTTCAGGATCCGGATTGGGATCAGGATTGGCACCGTCACAGAATGGGGGAGCCAATGGCTGCAATGGAGTTCCACCTCCACCTCTAGTAGATTGTGTATTGTTTTTAACGATATAGAGGTGTTGAATAATTTTTAAGCAGTCTTTTACCCATGGGTTTCCCGTTTTATTTTTTGAGACAAATTCCCAACCATAATGATCCAAAAACTCGGTAACTACAGCACCGTCAGGACCTTCTTCTACCGCGATCATCATACGCTGCCACGGCACTCCTTCTACTTGATAGGCACCATAGTTCTGAAGCGTCCAAGCCAGTTTCTTTCCAGGTAATGTTTCCAGTCCTAATGAGTTAATATCCAAATCTGGTTTTAGTGCTCTCAAGCATCCAATGGTCGCTTCTTTGTTTGAACTATTATAGTCTCGATCAGCGCCAGTATCATGTTTCCATGCTGGCCATCGATAACCCTTATTTTTAGAATGATCGAAATACAAGTATTGATCACCTGGAAAGCTAATTTTTAAGGCATGCCGCATCGCATCTACATATGGTGAAGTTAATTCACCTAATCGAATGGCACCTCCCATGGTATTTAGACCAGATCCACCGTGCATGCCTGTACGTCCATCTCCTTTTATATCAAGATCTGGTGTACGAATAAGATCATTGATGATATTACCTCCTGATTTTCGAAGTCCTGAAGTAGCGTATCCACCACCACAAGCTTGAAAAGGTTGTATTTGCACCAAAGTCTTGCCATCTGGCTGCATGACAATACCTGCATTGTTTGGCTTCTCTTGCTTGTAGAAAAGCGTCACATAATCTGATGGTATGGGCAACTTAAGGAGTACGGTATTATTATACTTTTGACACCTCGTCTCTGGAGTAGTGCCACCTTGCCATCTCCATTTGGTACCAAATACGTTCATAAGAGGAGCATTTGGTTTAAGCACTATAATGTCATTATCAGCCTGTATTCCATCAATATGACTTGGACTTACAGGTTGTGGATGGTACTGAGCCCCTGTTCCTATTGGGGTATTCCAAATAGAATTTTGTGCATAAGGCCACTGATGCAAGTCCCTACATGATGGAGGGCCTGAAAAGGGCTGAGCATTAACGCCTATTACGATGAGTAATAGGATGATTGATTGAATGAATTTTAGCATTAGATTAATTGTTTATTGTTAAAAAGTATAGTTAATCCATGAAGGAAATGCTTCATTGCTACCAAAATGAAAAGGCATAAGAATCCTAGACTCATTTTTTTGAGGTGAGCATAAACACTTGTGATGCACGGCGAGATTTCATAGGCCATCACGTTAACTATTGAATACTAAAAGTCATAGCATCAATAATAAAGTCACCTTTGATTCATTGGTTGACATGATGTTACCAATGGCATGAAACGCGGTGCAACTTTTATGAAATTATCGTATTGACCAGATAAGTGGTAATGAAAAAGTCAGCATTGTAATATTTGAGTATGTTGTTAGTTTACATAGCTATTCCCAAACGAGTTGGTTAGTACCTTTGGAATGAAATAAAAAGGACAGTCCATAGTAAGAGACCTCATTTGAACTGCCCTTTTTTGAAGAACCAAAGCTGCTTTCCACAAGGGAAAAACAGCTTTAGAATAGTTAAAACAGTCGTTTTATTCGATCATCAATCGAATAGATCTTCCTTCCGGAGATACCAAGTGATATAATCCAGGTTCCATACCGGAGATATCCACCTGAGTTTTGTTGACTACCGATTTAACACGAACACCGAGAAGATTATAGAAAGTGATGGTAGCCGGACGGCTAAAGTTCACGATACTTCTAGCAGGGTTAGGATAAACCATTAGGTTATCTGAGAGTTGCTGCCCAGCATCAGGACTTAATCGTGCACTCCAGCTCTGAAGTATCGGCTTCAATACTTTGTAGAACTGTCCTGAAATCTTAGCGGCACCACTTTGTGTTAAATGAACATTATCAGCAAAGTCACCATTTTGAAGATTGGCACCAGCAAGATCTACATAGTAGATGTTATCAGAGTTGGATTTGTTACCAATCTCTTGCGCGGCATCACGTGTATATCCATAAGCACTAGAACTTCCTCTAGATGGAGGAGCTCCACCGAAAAGAACAACACATGACGGCTTGATCTGTATGATCTTGTTCACCAATCCTTTTAATCTATCTTTCTCTGTTTGTACTCCGCCTGGAGCACCAAGTGATCCTGAGATATTAGTTCCAAGCATCAATAACACGATATCAGGATCTGAAGCCATTATGGTATTGATGTTATCATAAAGATTTAGCTTACAATTATCAAAGTAACCCCAGCATGCTTCCCTGTTGTCTGGTCCGCTACTATGACCTCCATATCCTGCGTGATCGATGTCAGGAATAGATTCTGTAAGGTCTACATTCTTTCTGTGATCACCGTTTGTTTTGTTGTCAACGCCAGCTTTATTTGGTCCAACAAAATCGATATCGAACCCGTCATTGATCGCTTTTTTATAAAGGTTACCGCGATAGCTGTAGTGTCCGCCAGCTTTAGATGATCCAGCTGTAATAGAATCTCCCATTGGCATGATTTTGATGCTACTACCACTTGATGGTGGTGGTGGCGGGTTATTATCTCCTCCACTACCTGCTCCAATTGTAATCTTATCAATGTCCGGGGCGTTATTTCCATCATTATGAAATTTAATACTGTTCGATCCAGCCTTTAAAGGAATAGTCAGACTGAACGTTGAGACAGCATTCCAGCTACCAGATGTTACACTCTTAGAGTATGGAGCTTCGTCATTTACCGTAATGAAAATCGTTCTTGTTCCACCACTAACGAATGCTACTTCCATCGTGTAGTCACCATCACAAGGAGCGTTTATATTATTGATAATGAGATAGTTATTAGAATTTTTACCTAAGTAACCAATTACTTGTCCCCCAGAAGCGGCAGATTTATTATTGGTTCTTGCCGTTCCATTAAGGGTATTACCACTAGCCTCAGCCTCTATCGACATAGAGAAGTCTTCAGTACAATCACCATCACTTGGTATATCCTTGTAAGTAGCTGTAATAGTAACATTAGCTGTTGGTATTAGGATACTGGTGATAGGATCTGTAACGTCATTTACTCCATCAACATCCCCTGTCCACTTGTCAAACTCTTGACCACTAGAAGGAGCATTTGCTGTAATGTTCACGTTCGTTCCCGCTTCATAACTACCGTCTCCGTTTCCATTGTTTACCGTAAGTGTGTACTCCATTGGAGCAGGAGGAGTATTGCCCGAAGTATTAATATCTATGTAGCATATTTTAGGGTTGTTAGCACCACTTGCCGGCTTAATGGTTAATCTACCGTCGTTAACAGTAACCGTCACATTGTAGACATCAAAGTTATCCTGTCCATCAGGATCAGTGATGATAGTCCCTTCTACGTTGATCGTATTAACCTGATCACTATACTGAGCATCCCCACATCCAATTTCCAACTGGTAAGTACCGTTTTGTACCGCAATCTCCCAAGTTTTGTTACCACCATTATTCATATGGTTCAACGTACGAAGTTTTAGCTCATCACCTCCGGAACGTCTTCTGGTTTTGGAGTTTTTACCTCCTAACCATCCGTAAGAGAATCCATTTCTGTTTCCGAATGCATCTCCTTTATCCATGATGTATCCAGAAGGAACAGAACCGGAAGGCTGGAAGTTTACTTTTACCAAAGGACCGCCTGTCGATGGAGCGATGTCTTTGTAAGTTGCTGTTATGGTTACATCAGAAGCCGGCATGGTAATGTTTGTGACACCACTGTTGACATCAGAGATACCGGATACATCGCCTGTCCACATGTCAAATTCCTGTCCCGCAGGAGCCGCATCTGCCGTTATGTTAACACTAGTTCCCGCAGCGTAGTCGCCGTCACCAATTCCACTGTTCACTACTAACGAGAACATGGCGACTGGAAGATCTTTGTATGTAGCAGTGATTGTTACATCTGAACCAGGCATGGTAATGCTAGTTGCTTCGCTATTGACATCTGCAATTCCAGATACATCGCCCGTCCACATATCAAATTCTTGTCCAGCTGGAGCAGCATCTGCCGTGATATTAACCACATCACTTTCTTCGTAATCACCATCACCGATTCCACTATTGACCGTAAGCGTATACTCCATTGGCATGTCATCACCTTCTACAGCATCAATATCAATGTAGCAAACCTTAGCATTAGAGGCACCATTTCCAGCGCTGAGTGTAAGCTTGCCGTCGCTAACGGTTACGCGTTGTGTAAAGATGTCGAAGTTATCTTCTCCATCAGGATCGGTAAGTTGTACCCCTTCGAGATTGATGTTATTTACTTGATTTGTATACTGAGCATCTCCACATGCCAGAACAACATCATATTCTCCGTTGGCAACCGCTATTTCCCATGTCTTGTTACCGTCTTTCTGCAAGTGGTTTAAGGTTCTTAATTTAAGATCAGAACTATTTCCACGTTCTCTCGTGCCACTGTTGCCGCCTAACCATCCATAGGTATAACCATTTCTATTCGCATACCCGGCACCGTTGTCAGCTATATATCCAGTTGGGGTTTGTGAAGACGAAGGTTGGAAGTTGATTTTTACGGATGAAGCAGGCTCTGGGTCTGGTTCAGGATCCGGGTCAGGATCTGGATCAGGATTAGAACCATCACAGAAAGGGGGAGCTAATGGTTGTAATGGTGTACCACCACCACCAGGAGTAGCCTGAGTATTGTTTTTAACAATATATAAATGCTGAATTATTTTTAAACAGTCTTTTACCCAAGGATTACCTGTTTTGTTTTTGGATACGAATTCCCATCCATAATGATCTAAAAATTCTAGTACCACGGCACCTTCAGGCCCTTCTTCAACAGCGATCATCATGCGTTGCCATGGAACTCCCTCTACCTGGTATGCGCCATAGTTTTGAAGTGTCCAGGCTAACTTTTTCCCAGGTAATGTCTCGAGACCTAAAGAGTTGATATCCAAGTCTGGCTTAAGCGCTCTCAGACATCCGATGTATGCTTCTTTATTAGAACTGTTATAATCTCTGTCAGCTCCTGTATCATGCTTCCATGCTGGCCATCTGTATCCTTTATTCTTACCATGATCATAGTACAAGTATTGATCGCCAGGAAAGCTAATTTTAAGCGCATGTCGCATAGCGTCGATGTGTGGAGACGTAAGTTCACCCATACGAATGGCACCACCCATAGTGTTAAGACCTGAACCTCCGTGCATCCCTGTTCTTCCATCTCCCTTAATATTTAGATCTTCCGTTCGTATTAAGTCATCGATGATTTTCCCTCCTGATTTCCTTAACCCAGAAGTAGCATATCCACCACCACAGGCTTGAAAAGGCTGAATTTGAATCAACGTTTCTCCATCTTCAAGCATAACAATACCTGCATTATTTGGCTTCTCTTGCTTGTAAAACAATGTAACATAATTAGAAGGAATAGGAACATTGAGGTGTACCGTGTTGTTGTACTTCTCACATCTTGTTTGCGGAGTCGTACCACCTTGCCATCTCCATTTGGTTCCGAAGACCTTCATTTTAGGAGCGTTAGGTCTTAAAACGATAATATCGTTATCAGCTTGAATTCCGTCAATATGACTTGGACTTACAGGCTGAGGGTGATACTGAGCACCAGTTCCAATAGGCGTATTCCAAATCGAATTCTGTGCATAAGGCCAGGAATACAAATCCCGGCATGAAGGCGGTCCGGCTACGGGTTGGGCAAATAGTCCCGTGGCAATGATCATAAAGACCAATGATTGATAAATCTTTAGCATATTATAATTTTTTAAGTATTTAGAAAGATCATAAGGTTTTAAAGTGCACTCGTGATAAGGTTAATCCCACGAGTTTAATCTGCATTTGAATCCTTATGGTAATACCTAAAACCAATAATGAATGACTCATGAAGTTGAGTCATGAGCTTAAGAACATAATTTTTGTTTGACATCATAAAAAGTTTAGAAAATTAGTAATCTAAAGGTATTCATATGTTTTGTCAGACAATTGACCTCATGTTACCCTGAACATATTTCTCTTTTTTTATTTATACAATCACTTAATAATCAGGAATTTAAAAAAATTAATTTTGTTTTTATAGCAACTAAAAAACATGATAGGTAAATCATGAGAATCTGCTACTCAGGAATTGAATGAAATAGAAATAAGGCAAGGTGAGAGAATGAGTCAAGGTTTCCTGAACTACATCAGATCAGGAAACTTTGAATTCAACACTAATAACGGCAGTATTATGAGCCACTAATGGTGGAATTGATGTCCTGGATTATAATTTTCGGTATCGCTACGATCGTTGTACTTTTCTCGCATTTCATCCAACTTTTTTAGTAATTGTTTTTTTAAACCTTCGTGACCAGGTTGATCATATAAGTTGTTTAATTCATTTGGATCATTTATTCTGTCATACAGTTCCCATTCGTCCACGTCGTTGTAAAAATGGATTAACTTATGTGTCTTGGTAACCACACCATAGTGTCTTTTGACCATATGGATGGATGGATACTGGTAATAGTGGTAGTAGACAGCGTCACGTGTCCATTTGTCCAAATTACCATTAAGCAATGGTAAAAAGCTCTCTCCCTGCATATCATTCGGAATAGGTATTCCTGCTGCTTCCAATAGGGTAGGGGCAAAATCTAAGTTTTGGACCATTTCATCACTCCTAAGAGTTGACGAGAATAATTTTGGCCACTTCATCAAGATAGGTGTTTTAAACGACTCTTCATACATGAAGCGTTTGTCAAACCAGCCATGTTCTCCTAAGTAAAAGCCCTGATCAGAAGTATAAATGACAATAGTATTCTCTGCTAACCCATTTTCTTCCAGATAGTCCAGTACTCGTCCTATGTTTTCGTCTAGTGTTGATATACATCCAAGATAATCCTGCATGTAACGTTGGTACTTCCAACTCATTTTCTCTTTATCCGACATTTTTGGCCAGTTTTCTTTAAAGTACTGGTTAATGGAGTCTATAGTAGGATCATAGAGTTTCTGTTGGGCTTCACTTGCTCTGTTGTAAGGTCCGTAGAAGCTGTTTTGCCAATTTGGTTCATTTGGAGAAGGTCCTGTTTCTTTCCCCATAAGCGCAAGTGTTTCGGGTCTGATTTTCGTATCATGCATATGTGTCATATGATGTAGCAGATTCATTTCAGCGGTTTTAGCTGCTGTACCACGCGTTTTAAAGTCATCAAATAATGTCGAAGGCTCGGGGAATCGCTTTTTGGTGTACTCTGCAAATTTCTCAGGTTTAGGCCACCAAGGTCGATGAGGTGCTTTATGCCAATAGAACAACATAAACGGTTCTTCGGAGTCTTTTTCTCTTTCTAACCAGTTTAAGGTCATATCAGTGGTGATATCTGTTACATAACCTTCGATAGTGGTGTCGCCGGTGGCATGGTTAAAGGTTGGATTAATGTAATTTCCCTGTCCGGGAAGGACCATAAATTCATCAAAACCCTTGGGATTATTCCCAAAGTGAAGTTTTCCAAAAAATGCTGTTTGATATCCATTCCTCTGAAATATCTGGGGAAAGGTTTGTTGAGTAGTGTCAAAGACGGAAATATTATCTCTTTTACCATGTATATGGGTATGTTTTCCAGTAAGTATTGTTGCTCTTGACGGAGCACAGATAGAGTTGGTCACACAGCCGTTGGTAAAGGTCATACCCCCAAGAGCAATTCGGTCGATATTTGGTGTCATGATGAGCGAGGAGTCATACGCACTAATTGCTCTGTTAGCATGGTCATCAGACATGATGAAAAGAATATTGGGTCGTTTTCTGTTAACCGGTTCTTTTTTAGTGCAAGATGATGAGGCGATCAACCCTATAATAATTGCCCAATAGATCTTAGATTTCATGTGTATTTGTTTATTTACTGCTATGCGTATGAAATTCTTGACAAACTAATTGATCCATAGTTGATGTGTTTAGGACTACAAAGTTTATGCTCATTTCACACGATTACATTTAATATTTTCAAATTTCGGTAGTAAATATATTAAAATGGTTTTGACCCGGTCTACATATCGGTCATCCAAACAGTAATTAGTGTTTTTTAAGATCCGGCAGTAGTTAGCTCGGTTCGACGGAGTGTCCTTTTGAGTGGATAAACTTGGTTTTTTCAAAGTCTAATCGTTCTTTTTTGAAAAAATTATCTATGTTCGATTCTTCAAATAGAGTTGTTAACTGTCAAACAAAACATGTTTCGAATCAAAACGCCATTATTTGCACGATATACGCCTCTTAAGGGTATTGGACTAAAAGAATTGTCCTATTTTTGTCGTTGTTGCTTATAGATAATGGAGGGAATATTTATTTGGGCGTGGCTACAGGCGACAATTCTCGGAATTCTATTGCTTAGGAAATGGAAAGATGAGGTTGGTGCTATTCGGTTTTTATCACTTTTCTTTATACTCAGTGGTATTGAAGTAGGGTTTCAATATGTCCTACGTTATACCAATTTTGGAGAAACACATCAAGGTTTTGTATTCACTTATGAGGCTCTAAACTATATCTATGGCCCGATTCTATTGGTGTATCTTAAAATTTCAAACTACGAAAAAACACCGAAAGACTGGTACCTGCATTACATTCCACTATTGCTTTTCTTAGGATATTTCTTTATTACCCAAGGGAATGTTTTTGTTTCAGATTACTCATGGAGGAGTTGGTTGGATAATATGGGCAGGCAAATCAATCTCATATTGCTAACTATATTCAATGCATATTATGCCATTAGCTGTTACAAGCAAAAAGACAAACATGTAGTTGGAGAAGATGAGACCTGGTTTAGATGGATTGTCTTTATCACTTTATTTCTGGGCATTAAAGCCTTTTACGGCGTTTGGTCTGTCGTTTTTTCATTTTTGCGACCAGAGTTTGGCTATCTTCTTATTGAAGATAGGGCATTGGTTTTTAATAACTTCTTTTACTCATCGCTCAATGGGATTATCATTATACTAGGACAAATTACGTTCTTTTATAACCCAGACTTATTTACTATTCCTTCTACGTTTAAGAAAAAACCCGTTGATACGAGCATAGATAATTCTCAAGCCAGGGAGCTAAAAGACACATTGGATAGCTATGTAATCGGCAAGAAAGCTTTTCTGGATAATGAGTTGAGTGAGCGTTCAGTATCTGATGAAACGGGTATTCCAATACATGTGATCTCCAAATATCTCAATGAAGTAGAACAGAAAAACTTTAAAGACTACATCAATTATTTGCGTGTAAACGAAGCGAAGCGACTGCTAAAGACTCCAGAGACGAAAGATAAAACACTTTACAGTGTCGCGTTAGAAAGTGGATTTAAATCGGAGTCCGCCTTTTATTCTAACTTTAAAAAGTATACGCAAATGACTCCACGTCAATTTAAGATTGCCTCTGACGAGCGCATCTAAATAGATCAACCCTACTTGAATAAGAAGTTTATAAAATTTTTAGAATCTCAGGTACATACTTTTATCCTATCAAGAATATTTCGTAATTAACAGTTGAATTTCAGCCTGTGATTATGAAACAACTTATATTGATCAAAACCCTGTTCTTTTGTCAGCTGATTACGAGTTATGCTCAAGAGGGAGCATCACACCGAATGGTCGGACAGATAAATACCTCCTACAACGAGTCTAAGCCAGTTGTAGGCAGTGATCCTAATGTTTTGTATTTTACAAGGGAATATTTCCCAGGAAATACAAAAGGCAAACGAGATATTCAAGACATCTATGTTGTACGTAAGGAGTATGGTCACTGGAATGAAAGCCAAAATATTGGTACTCCTTTGAATAATGAGGGTGCAAATGGTATAAGCGGAATATCTGGAGATGGGAATACCATCTTACTGATCGATAGTTACTCAGGAAAAGAAAATGCAAATGGAGTAGCCATTGCCTACCGCAAAAATAATGAATGGACCACTCCTCAAGCGGTGAAGATTTTGAACTTTCAAAACGACAATCCATATGTCGACTATTCGCTATCCGCAGATGGAAAGCATATCCTAATGGCCATTGAAAATGCACAGTCACAAGGAGATCAAGACATTTATATTAGCTCTAAAATAAAAGAGTCTTTATGGTCAGAACCTGTTAATCTAGGTACCAGCATAAATACAGCTGAGGCTGAATTTGCACCATTCCTATCACCGGATAACCAAACCTTATTTTTTGCTTCGTATGGACATGGTTCCCTTGGACAGAGTGATATCTTTTTCTCTAGAAAAGAAGGAGAGGATTGGAAATCTTGGTCCATTCCGGAAAATATGGGACCTTCCGTAAATTCAGTAGATTTTGAAGCCTACTATTTTTATCCTCCTCATGCTAAGGAGGCCTACTTCATAAGTGATTATCGAGGTACAGAAGGCTCTAGAGATATATTTACAACACCGATTCCCAAAGAGTTACTTCCCAATATTGCCCTAGATATTGTCATTGCGATGGTCGATGAATCAGGAAATAAACTTGAAGAGGTCGAACTAGCCATCTATGATTTGGATTCAGAGAAACGAGAAATCGTTCGAACAAATACCCATGGCGTGGCGACGGCTAAGTTAAAGATCAAGCAGAAGGTAATTATTCAAGCGAATACAAAAGGGTATATGTGTCCAGCTCAATATTTTGTGGTGAAAGACGTGTTTGAGAAGGAAAAAGGAAGCATCAAGTTGAAAATGTATACCGTTAAGCTTGGTCAAACGATGGATCTTCACGCCGTAGAATTTAATGAAGGTCAAGTGCAGAATAACCTGATAACCAGAATCCACCTTGCTAATATGAAAAGGGTCTTATTCGAGAATATAAAGGTCCGTGCCGAAATAGGTGTCCACACTCCCATGACAGGAGGATGGGATGAAGCGGTGTCGGAGGCTGAAGATAGGCTTTCGGGTTTGAAAGTAAAGATGGAAGCCAGTGGTATCTTGCTCAAGCGCCTTGACTTTGTACCTTCTGGACCTGAATTTGCCTTTGTCAATGATCGTAAACTACGGTTACTGCCCAAAACAATAGCTGATGATCGTATCGAATTTAAAATTACTGAAATGGACTGGTCAGAGAATTTGCTTACCGATTCTGATCAAGATGGGATTATTGATATTCGCGATGAATGCCCTCAAGAATATGGAACGCTAGAAAATAAAGGATGTCCTTGATGAAACGATGCTAAAAAAACGTAGGTATACCTGATGAGAACGTAAATTGAACGGATATTTAGGACTATTCCATCGATAAAACCCTTCTTTATCTTTATGATTGCAACAATTTAGCATCAAACCATTTTAAACTGTTGTGGAAAAATCATGAACACAGAAGAAATCATTAGCAAATTAACAGCTATAGCTGTGGAGTATGGACCGAAACTAATTGGTGCCATAGTTGTTTGGATCATCGGAGGAATTATCATCAAATTCTTGACCAAGGCATTTCTCAAGATGTTGGATAGGTCTAAGACTGATGCATCGTTGAAGCCATTCTTAGGTAGCTTAGTAGGCGCATTACTGAAAGTGATGCTCGTGTTGAGTGTACTCGGTATGTTAGGAGTAGAAATGACTTCGTTTATAGCTATACTAGGTGCTGCTGGTTTGGCAGTAGGCATGGCGCTGTCGGGGACTCTACAAAACTTCGCAGGTGGTGTGATGATTTTAATTTTCAAGCCATTTAAAGTAGGTGATGTAATCGATGCACAAGGTTATATAGGAAGTGTACGAGAAATTCAAATCTTCAATACAATCCTTAAAACACCTGATAACAAAACGATCATTATTCCTAATGGAGGATTGTCGACTTCGGCTATGACGAACTTCTCTACTGAAGCACAGAGAAGGGTAGACTGGACGATTGGCATTGGCTATGGCGATGATGTCAATAAAGCGGAAGCGGTTATCAAAAGACTTTGTGATGAAGATGAGAGAATATTAAAAGATCCGGAAGTATTTATCGCAGTTTCAGAATTGGCAGATAGCTCAGTGAATTTCGCAGTAAGAGCTTGGGTTAACGCTGCTGACTATTGGGGTGTATTCTTTGACATGAACAAGAAAGTATACGAGGTATTCGCTCAAGAAGGTCTAAACATACCTTTCCCACAAATGGACGTTCACGTTCACAAGGATTAATCAACAAGCATAATAAGGTAGAAGATACCATAATTATATTGACGCCATCTTCGAATAGAGGATGGCGCTTTTTTTTGGCTATTTAGGGGAATCTAGCGATTTTCTCTGACTACTGGATAGTGCAAAAACCTAAGTTGAGGCGTTCACAATTTTCCCTACGGGTGTTACCATTTATAGCGGCACTATTTATTCAGGCCAAGACCTTTACCCATGGGGTTGGTTGATCCTGGTTTCTTTCTTTTTGCTGCTGATTATTAAGATAATATTTAAAGGAGGAAGAGGAGGCGGAGGAGGATTATCTTCCGGAGGATTTTGGGGCTGTTCAGATGTTGGGTGCAGTAGCTCAGGATGTGGGAGTAGCGTGTGCGTGTGTGTGTGTTTATGTGTGTGTGTGTGTGTGTGTGTGTGTGTGTGTGTGTGTG
>CAYMST010000068.1:0-1177 GCA_964393115.1 uncultured Roseivirgaceae bacterium
AAAATGGTCATCAGACTTCTTCAGATATTCCATATGATGATCATGTCCGGACACGTATATCAAATGCTCAACATCTTCAAAGTAATGCTCCAACCCCTTTCTAATAAGTTGCCACGTCGGATTGGCCACATCTTGAATGTTTCCAATATACTTTCTGTAAAACGGATAAATGCTTCCAAGTACAGGTAGTGGAATCATCAAATTATCATTCAGTTCGCTTAGCGGGAAAATATGTTGCTTTAAAGTCGAGGCACCTCCGTGTACCCCGTTTGTATACATCGGATGATGTCCCAATACTACTACTTTTCGATCCGAATATCGGCGGACTGCCGCGCCTACAGATCTAATAACATCAATTTCACTCTTATGCTCACATGTTGTCGACTCGTCAGGTTTGGCATAGGGGTGTAATAGATATTGAGTATCTATAAAAACTAAAACCAAATCATCTCCTACTAACTTAACTACTGGTCCCGGACATCCATCTTTAAGCACAAACACTTCTGGGTTACCGAGGTATTGAGTTACATATCGACTTTGATTAATAATACGCTGCCATCCGTCTTCCCCTCCTTTATCCCAGTCATGATTTCCGGGAATCATATAAGCCTGTCCAGGAAATGCTTTGATAATGTCAAGTTGTGCATCAAGCTTTCTCTTAGATGCTTCAAATGCTGGATCGTCGGCATCTGGTAGACCTTTAGGGTACAGGTTGTCTCCTAAAAATACCAGAATATCATTTTTACTAGCAGACTTGGTCTTCTCCCTCAAGAACTCAAAGTTTTTATCCTTTGGAACTTTGGGTTCACCAGCATCTCCAATTAAGAATAAGTTAACCGATTGGCCGTAGCCTACTAGAGACAGGATAGCGAAGAATATGATTGATGAAAATCTCTTCATTTAATTTAAATATTTGAACTGGAGAATATTGGCTGGTTGATCACGTCTTTCATTTGAAATATACATCGTACCGTCTGGAGCGAAACAAATTCCTTCCGGCTGTGCAAAAATGGATTTATCTAATGAAAACACATTTTTAATCGTTTTATAATCCTTTACTTCTATTAAGAATTTCCTTGGTGAGGACAAAATATATAAGTTGCCCGATATAGGATGTATGGCAAGTCCGGAGGGGGTAATTTTAATCTTATCCTCTATCTGAACCCCGCTATTCATC
>CAYMST010000068.1:1189-19457 GCA_964393115.1 uncultured Roseivirgaceae bacterium
AGATACTTTTTTACCGATATGCCCCATAACAGGTTTATCCAGCAATTTATCACTTGAAAGATCAAAAGCATTAATTGTCGGGTTCTTTTTCATTTCACCTTTTGACCAACCGCTTCCCTTACATCCAATGAGGACTCTATTGTTTTTAGGATCGAAGCAAAGACCTTCGGTGTCGTTATCATACTTCAAATCGGTTTTTATCTTTTTGGTTTCATGGCCTTCCCGGACTCTGAAGAGATCGCCATTGCTTCGCATTACATAGAGGTCCTTTCCAATCAATTCAATGCCCTCGTAATCATCGTCAACGGCAAACTTTATCGATTTCAAAGCATCAACCGATGCCAAGTTAATGTCGTATATTTTACCTTTCTCGTCTTGGATAGCGAATAATCTATCTTTTTCGTAAAAGGTTAATCCAGAAATTTCGTTTAGTTCTGAGGGAAGCAGAACCGTTTTATCCGGGTTATTTAAATCGTATTTTGCGTTACTTTCGTCGAATACGATGTCATGCAAGGGAATTTTATGGTCAGTTTTTTTATTGATAAAATAGGTTCCAGACCATGCAAAAGCTAAACATGCTACGATAATAATAGAAATCACGACGGTAGGTTTAGAGAACATCATTATTATATTCACTAGTTTTGACAACAAATCTCGTAATTCACAAATGAATTCTGTGGAAACTGACATTCAAATTTTAGATGAGGTAGAAAAATATGCCGTTGGTATATTATCTAATGACCTACCTAAAACGTGTTCCTATCATTCAATGGGACACACAAAAGCAGTAGTTGCGGCAGTCGAGGAAATTGGAAAGGCCTCAGAAGTGAGCGATAAAGATCTTCAGGTGCTGATCATTGCAGCTTGGTTTCATGACCTGGGATATCGTGAGACAAAAGGCAAAGGGCATGAGGAGATTAGTGCTAAAATGGCAAAGAGTTTTCTAGAAGAGCGCGATTTTGGACGAAAGAAAACAGAACAAGTCATAAAATGCATTCTAGCTACAAGAATGCCTCAAGATCCGAATGGATTACTTGAAGAAATCATGTGTGACGCGGATATGATACACATTGGTAGTAGTGAGTTTAATGAGGTATCAGCTAGGTTGAGAGAAGAAATTTCTAAAATACAAGATGAGCCAATTGATGATGAAACTTGGCTTACAAAGAATATCGATTTTTTAGAAGGGCATCATTATTTTACTGAATATGCCATCGACAAATACAATAAGCAAAAGAAAGAAAACCTTAAACTGGTTAAAAAGAAGCTGAAGAAGTTGAAAAAGGAAGAGAAATCTGATAGTCAACCCATTACCCCATCTAAGGGTATTGAAACCTTATTTCGAGTAACGGCTCAAAATCATATGCGACTGAGTGCCATTGCGGATAACAAAGCGAATATTATGATTTCAGTTAACTCGATCATTCTATCTGTATTGGTTTCGGTTTTGCTTCGTAAGCTAAGTGACTTCCCGCACTTTACCTTTCCGGCGCTACTCTTTGTGGCCACCTGTTTATCAGCTGTTGTTTTCTCCATACTGGCAACACGCCCAAACATCACCAAAGGCAAATTCACACGTGAAGACATTCACAACAAAAGTGTTAACCTCATGTTCTTCGGTAATTTCCACGGGATGGACCTTGGAGAGTATGAATGGGCTATGAAAGAACTGATGAAAGACTATGATTATTTGTACTCGACGTTAATTCGAGATGTCTATTTTCTTGGAAAAGTATTGAATAAAAAATATCGGCTACTGCGCATATCATACACCATATTTATGATCGGTTTAGTTATGTCGATTGCTTCTTTCATTGTGGCGCAAGTGCTATTGAAAAGTTAATAGCAAAACCAATGTACTCTGATATAAAACTCTAAAATTAGTTTTAAAGAAGCTTTACCACTTCTATTTTTCGTTTTACCCCGTTTATTTCTTGCTCACCAAGAAATTCCGCTGACGTGCCATTTGGCTTGATAAACCGATAAAATGAGCTAGAAACCAGTAGTTGTGCGTTAAAACTCTTCGTTAACTGCTCTAATCGAGCTGAGATAATCACCGGTAGACCAGAAACCGAAAACTGTTTTCTACTCTTGCTCCCAATATTAGACACTAGAATTTCTCCGCAGTGAATACCCATTCCAATTCTAAATATTGGATAGTTAGGATACTTGAGCCTAAAATCATTCAAGAAGTAATAAATCTTTACTGCCGCGTCATAAGCATTTTGCTGATGTTGTTCGGATTTAATAGGAGCACCAAAGGTTGCCATAATCCCATCACCTAAGATTTGATTCGTCACCCCACTGTATTCCTCAATAATTTCCATAACCGGCGTGAAAAAATCGTTTTGAAACTGTACGATTTCTTCAGGAGAGAAAGTTTGCGTGATATGTGTAAATCCCCTGATATCTAAGAATAAAATACTGCTCGTCAATTTCGAAGAAAAATCAGTGATCTCCTTTAGTGCAGAAGCTACTTCTTTAGACACCTGTTGACTGAACAGTCGCTCTAACTCTTCTTTTTCTGCATTAAGGAGCAGCGATGAAAAGATTCGGTTCCGAATTTCCTTGGCGACCGCACCCGCCACAGCTCCTGATAGCGCAAATAAAAGCGACCGCATGTAATAAGCAGTCACTGGCATAGACATGGTATCCATACGACAATGTTCAGTGGCATATTTTACGATTAGCCCATATGATATCGCCACTAGCAAGCCAGTGTAAATACTAAGACCAAAATCCAAGTGAAGTGTGGAAACGATGATGAGCGGAACAAAAATGAATACCGCTGGAGAATCCAACAGCGCGGCATTTTTTTCCTGGTGAATAATAAAAACGAGCGGAGCTGCAAAAAGTAACGTTTCAATAGTTGTCGAGATATATCCGTAGCTCTGATGCAGCCTTTTGTCTAAATGAATCAAATTAGCAACAAAAACCCTTGCCACCACCAACAGGAAAATAGAAAAGGCACTCCAAATCATGAGGTATTTGAAGTTAGAAAAGTCGTAAATAACGCTTTCTATTGTCTTTCTGTAAAACGTAGAAAATATAAGTGCCATACTCGATGAGACAATCATAAAAACTATGAATATGTCTAATCGGCGCTTCTCGCTTTTAACGATTTCTTTATTGAGTATAGGTCTGAGACTCCCTGGTATTGACATGCGGTGTGTTAGCCTGTAAACTTGGAATAATTAAATTTATATAAAGTCTATTTTAGAGCTGCTTCAAAATCTAGCGACACGCTGTTGAAATCAACTCTTTTGTGTAATTATCTCATGGATTCTATATAAAACAAATTTCATGTTGGCATAAATCTGGATTTTCCATCATTGATTTCAACAAAATCCAAGTGTCACTCACGAACTTGTGTAAATATTCTACACCGTATCTAAAGCGCTAAAAATATAAACGTAGAAACCTTTGATCACGGGTGAGGTTCAAATCTACTATAAGATCTCTGGATCTACCTTCTCCATATTGTACTGTGGATTTTTTAACTGTCTAAAACCAAACTTTTTATAAAATGACTGCGCATCTCGCGTATTTAATCCCCAACGTTTAATCATTTTCAATTCCTGATGACTTATAATTTCGTTCATTAGTGAATACCCTAATCCTAGCCCTTTATACTTTTCTAAAATAAATACATCCATTATCCATGCAAATATTGTATAATCAGTAACGACTCTAGCGAAACCTACCTGTATCTTTCCGTGAAACAACCCAAAGCATAAAGAGTGCTTTATGGACTTAGTCACATCATCTATGGTCCTACCCCTAGCCCAATACGACTCTTCTGACAGATATTTATGAATAGCCTTAATATTTAATTGAGTTTCATCGTTTGTAATAGAAAACCCTTCTGGTATCATCATGGTAAATCTTAATACACAAAATTGAGAAAATAACTTTTGATAAGACGATTAGTATCAAGAATATTGGACAATTAATGAGTACATTCGTAATACTATGGATTAAACCATCATAAGGCTACCTCAGAAACTAAAAACAGGTAGTTGTTACATTAATCGGATAAACTAATTTTCTCAAAACATGTCTCAAAATCAGCTAAAAGTTGTCGTCATTGAAGATGAAGTGATGACACAAAATCTACTAAGGTTAGTTATTCAAAAGTTTGGTCACGAAGTAGTAGCTATCTACAACAATTATGAGGATGCGGTACAATATATCACCAGTAAAATTGTAGATGTTATCATCTCGGACATAAGAATTCAAGGAATGGACGGTGTTCGTGGCGCAGAAATGCTTCGGGAAGCGCTAAACACACCTATTGTCTTCTATAGTGGTATGCAAAGTGATGTCCTACTGGAAAAAATCGAACAAATGGGTAACACCGCTTTTGTTAGTAAAACGGCAAACCCTGAAGAACTAAGAGAAGCCATTGAAGAAGTAACGGCATCCTTTTTTGTTAAACATTTAAAACATCATTGATCGTATATGAAGTGTGGTATTGGTATTTTCATATTTGCCATTTCTATTACAGCGAGTTTTTCGCAAAGCATTGAAGGTAAATGGATTACCATAGATGACAACACGGAAAAACCCAGAAGTATAGTTGAAATTTCTAAGAGAGGTAATCAATATTTTGGGGAAATAATCAAGCTTTTTCGGGAACCGGAAGAGGACCAAGATCCAATTTGTGATGAGTGTAAGGGGGATAAGAAAAATCAGAAAATAATAGGTCTAGAGATCATTGAGGGACTTGAGGAAGTCAATGGTGAGTATAAAAATGGTACTATTCTTGATCCAGAAAATGGGAAAGTGTATGACTGTAAAATTTGGATATCCGAGGATGGTAAGATGAAGGTTAGAGGATACTTGTATTTTTTCTTTCGCACACAGACATGGTTACCAAATACAGGCTAAAATAAATTCGGATAGGACGGATTTAGGCACAGTATTTGAATTCATTCAAAATAACTGTGTCTAACTTCCTATGCAATTGCGTTACAAATACATTTTTTCTTCTATTTTTCTTATCTTCAGTTTTCGTGAAACTGAAGCCCAAGCTCCTCACTCGGTAACCGTCACTTATAATGCCCAAAGTTTAGTCTGGCCCAATCAAAAAGTTGATTTAGGCTTAGTCTTTCAATTCGAAAACGGAAAAACAGAAAAAACCAAAGGATTTCTAAACGGCACTATTCCTTGGAAAAAATTCAGGATAGAATCATCTTTCGGCCGTGTGCGCAATGGAGTAATCCACATCCCCGAATATGCAGGTAGGTTAGATCATCAGGTAATTTCGGTTAGCGTATATGATCGCAAAAATAAGGAGCTCATTACAAGAACATCCATACCATACCATGAGGTTACCGATATTAAGATTGTGCCCGAAAGTCGCTTTACAAAAGCTCCAGGGAATTCTTTTCGTTTCACTACCCAGATTAAATTTGACAACAACGGATGGTATCAGGTTGGTCATAAGACGTCACCCATTTCCTTAAGTGATATTCGATATTGGACCGAAGGAGGATGGCAGTCAGGAGATAGATTCGATATCTCCCCAGATATTCGCGATATCAACCAGCACCGTATCGAACTGGGTGTTGCCTATCGTAAAAATGATGATATTCGACATCGGTACGTCTTTCTTTTGGACTATATCAATGATTTTAGCTTTCACTATCATGGCCAAAACGGACTCTCTGGCGGTGCTTCCGATTTTTTGAATGGTGCCGAAAATGGTGGAAATGGCTCTGATGGACCTAATCTTAACGTTTATATGGCCACTTACTATGATGATATACTTCTTGACGAGTTGATTTATTTTAAAATTGAAGAAACAAACGGTGTTCTTCTTGATGAAGGCCTATGCAATCCAAAGGGTGGAAGCATTACCATTTCCAGCACTGGTGGAAATGGAGGTAACGGAGGTAATGGTCGAGATGGACACGACGGAGAAGATGGAGCAGACGGCGAATACTATTATGTAGAAAGGAAAGAAGGCAGTGAAGTAGTGCGTGAAAAGAAACAACATGCGGGACAAAATGGAGAAAACGGAGATAATGGCCTTCCAGGAGCCAATGGAGGAAATGGGGGCAATGGCGGGAACATCTATGTGCACTGGAGTCCTAATACCTTGAAATATAATGACCTAATACGTATTAAGTCTCTTCCTGGAAGTGGTGGAGCATCTGGTTATGGTGGCCAAGGAGGCGACAGGGGTGACGGTGGCGACGGCACTCCTCACGGAAACCCAGGCAAGGACGGTTGCGATGGACCAAACGGAGCCAAAGGTGATATAGGATTAGAAGGAAAAGTATTTCATTTATTTGAGCCAAATGAATGATAGTCAACCTGACTTTACATACATAATCTCTATACTCCGTCTTAATACCTTACTTCAACACACTATGCACCCCTCTATGAGGCCCTATGTTCAACAAATACCATATTTTCTTTACTCAATATGGTGATCATTGGCCGCCCATACTCTCACATGATGCCTAAAAAGTTCATCTGCTTCTTCTGTCCAGTTATAATAATCACGTAAACGCTTCATGGTTGCTTTTTCCACATCAGTATATTGATTTCCGTCTGATATGGTATCAAAGATTTTTTCGGCATCAACTTTAGATATTCGCCCATCCCCTTTTCCAGCGACAGCGTCGTCAGCAACTTTAAGCGTCAAAGCCTTGTATTTCACGCCATCAATTATCTTGTAGTACGATTTAGGCCTATCGTTGCCTTTACTTAGTTTGTTCTTCAAGACCTCATTTTCCTCTTTCTTCTTTTGAAGATCATTTTTTATTTGAGTTATCTCTTTCTCAACAAGGTCTTTAGATTTACTTAACTCTTTATGCTCCATTTTCACCTGACCTATCGCATCCTCTTTTGACAATAGCTCCGATTTCAAAGCTGCGATCTGCTCATCCTTCGATGTAGCGACCGATTTCAAGGTCTCAATATCGCTTTCTTTACTCTTTACATCTTCATTCAGAGCTTGCACTTGTTGATTTAAGGCCTTATTTTCCTGTTCAACTTTAGACTTCTCTTGGGTTAACAGGTTATAATCCGTTTGAAGTGCGTTATACTTTTTGCGCCAATAAAGCCATGTGAAAACCATACCAATGGCACCTGCTATGATTAGCAATATCAATATTTCCAGTGCAGCTTCTCCCATTTCATTAGTGTTTAATTGTTAATTCCACCCTACGATTTAATGTTCTGTCTTTCTCGTTCGTATTATTATTCAAAGGCGACGATTCTCCATTGGAGCTCACCTCTATTTTCGAAACGTTAAAGGACTTTTGATCGATCATGTCTTTGACTCGCAACGCTCGTTGATTACCCAAATGTTGATTATGAGCCGTGGAACCCCTGTTACACGTATGCCCTACTAACTTGACTGTTAAGCTTAGGTCATTAACTTCGTTTTTTACGCTATCTAGAAATCCCTCTATAGTCTCCGGGTCTACCAACTTATCGGAGTCAAGCAAGAAGAGAATATCATTTTTAGTAATTTCAACTCCAATGCTGTCCTTTGCGAAAGAATAAGGATCTTCTACCACAGACTGTATTTCTACAGACGTATCTTCTTCCGAATATGACTCATCTACATTTAAGTGACTTTCGATAGGCTGCATTGAAGCAACTGCTACTTCCTTACCTTCCGACTCTGTACAAAAGCCATTGATTTGGCAGACATAATACCAACAAGAAAAAGTACTCCAAATAACGAAAGTGATGATTCCTAATGGTAGGTAAAGATTCATGTTTTAGTGCTTTTGATATTCGAACTATCATTTTGGTAATGATTGGAAGTTAAACAATTGCACATCAATAGTCAACAGCCATGTATGAGTCCTTTTTTACTAGAGAAATTATTGAAAATATTATATTCTGAAGACGACAGATTAATGATAATTACAATTCCACATACCTGGAAATAATGCAGTATTGAAATATCAATCTTTATTAAACAAACTTTAGTTTTAAATAAAAGACAGATTACTACAATTTGTGGGTAGTTTTACCGCGATTTATGAGAGGGATCAGTAAAAACAAAATATTCTCATTCCTATGGTTACCGCTAGTACTCTCACACGGGGTATCAGCGAAAGATAAAGTTCCCAATGCCCATATAGAGGTAGGAGCTAAACGCTTAGATACGTTAATTCCCATTCTTAAGAATAAATCCGTCGGCTTAGTAGTTAATCATACGAGTATTATTGACGGGTCTCATCTATTGGATACGCTGCTTGCGCGAGGCATTCAGGTATACAAGGTCTTTACTCCCGAACATGGCTTTCGCGGAACAGCAGATGCTTCGGAAACCGTCAACAACAGTCTGGATCAACGAACTGGAACCCCTATCATCTCCCTTTATGGAAAGCGTAAGAAACCTTATGCCAGTGATTTATCGAATTTAGATATAGTAGTTTTTGATATTCAAGACGTTGGGGTTCGCTTTTACACCTATATCAGTACCATGCATTATGTTATGGAAGCGTGTGCTGAAAATAAAAAAACCTTTATCGTTCTAGACAGGCCTAACCCTAATGGAAGTTACATAGACGGGCCTGTTAGAGAGGAGCGTTTAAAGTCATTTTTAGGAATGCACCCTATTCCTATCGTTCATGGCTTAACAGTAGGAGAATTGGCTTATATGATCAACGGTGAAGGGTGGCTCAAAAATAGTTTGAAATGTGATTTAATGGTCATGAAGTGCAGAAACTGGGACCATAATGACACATATACGCTGCCTATCAAGCCCTCTCCTAACCTCCCCAACCAAAATTCTATCTACTTGTATCCGTCATTATGCCTTTTTGAAAACACTATAATGAGCATTGGTAGAGGTACAGACACTCCTTTCCAAGTTATTGGTCATCCGCTTTATAACAGCAACTTTAGTTTCACCCCTACCAGCAGGCCTGGCGCCAAAAGTCCTAAACACGAAGGAGAAACATGCTTCGGCGATACATATTCCGGCGAAACCCTAAGTCCTTATTTTGACATTAAGCCTTTAATGAAATATTACAAATATTTTAAAAAGACAGGTATTGCGTTCTTTGGAAAATATTTTATGAACATTGCCGGCACCTATGAACTTCAAGAGCAAATCGAAGAAGGCTGGACAGAGCAAGAAATTAGAGAAAGTTGGCAAAGTGAATTAGAAGCATATAAACGTATCAGGAGTAAATACTTACTGTATGAAGACTTCTAATGAGCACAACTGAGACAAAACCATTATTAATTTACTAAGTAAGAAAAGTGACAGAAGGTTTAAGAGTCATATTCATGGGAACTCCAGAGTTTGCGGTGGAGAGTTTGAGAGAACTAGTAATCAACGAGGTTAATATCGTTGGTGTTATTACTGCTCCTGATAAACCAAAAGGCAGGGGTCGTAAGCTCGCTCATAGCCCGGTAAAAGAGTTTGCGTTGGAACATAACCTGCATATTTTGCAACCTACCAGTCTTAAATCTCCTGAATTTATTGAAGAGCTTCAGGCATTAAACGCAGACCTTCAAGTAGTGGTGGCGTTTCGTATGTTACCAGAAGTAGTCTGGAATATGCCTCCAAAAGGAACATTTAACTTACACGGTTCATTACTTCCTCAATACCGCGGTGCTGCGCCAATCAACTGGGCCATTATGAACGGAGAGCAAGAGACCGGCGTAACAACCTTCTTCTTAAAGCATGAAATAGATACTGGTGATATTATTTTCCAAGAAAAGGAACCCATTCATCCAGAAGACAACGTTGGTACACTCTACCAAAGACTTATGCTCAAAGGGGCCAAACTTGTCCACAAAACAGTAAGCCACATTCAAAGTGGAGAAGTACATCAGGAGAAACAAGAAACCGATTTACCCTTAAAGGAAGCTCCTAAAATATTTAAAGAAACATGCGAAATTGACTGGAACCTTCCAGCTGCCACGATTAACAATTTCGTCCGCGGCCTTTCGCCTTATCCAGCAGCATGGACATCATACAACAATAAGGTTTTTAAAATTTTTGAAATAAAGGTCTTAGAAGATAATGAACATGTTACACCCGGTACATTAGACACTGATAACAAAACCTACATACGCATCAAGTGCGCTTCTGGAGCTATACAAATAGAAGAACTGCAAATGGAAGGGAAAAAGAGAATGAGGACGGAGGATCTGCTACGGGGGTTTAAATTTGTAAGTAATTCTTAAGACATGACTATCTCTATTATTGCAGCTCACACAAAAAACATGGTTATCGGGAAGAACAATGACCTACCCTGGCACCTTCCCGACGACATGAATTTTTTCAAAGAAAAAACAAAGCATCACCCTATTATTATGGGTAGAAAAAATTATGAGTCTATACCACATAAATGGCGTCCTCTTCCGTTTCGAGACAACATTGTGGTCACACGAGATAAGAACTATCAAGCAGACGGTTGCCAAGTGGTTAATTCATTGGAAAGTGCTATTGATTTGGCGAAGTCACTAAACGAAAAAGAGATATTTATTATTGGTGGTGGGGAAGTCTACAAACAAGGATTAAAATATGCTAACAAAATGTATCTCACCGAAATCAATACTGAGCTAGAAGGTGATGTGTTTTTTCCGGAATATGATAAAAATATTTGGGAGATTACCGATTCACAACATCATGAAATTGATGAAAAACACCCCTTTGATTTCAAATTTGTCACTTATTCCAGAACTTTTTAATCCAGTTCTTTTTACTTCATTGCGCATTAACCATATTTACTTAGGTGGTAGGTAATTTGACCCTTATCTTGATTCCGACTGTCCAAACGAGCATTTCGAATTGTGCCAATTCCATGAAATAGTGGAGGTACAAGCAAAGAAAACACAAAGCGCATAGTTGAGGTTATGCTGGTTCCACCACATAACTGTCAAGCCTTAGTTTAGAAATAATGGACATACTAAATTCGGTTTTAAGCTATTATTCGCTTGAAATAACACACCACCTTCGAACAGCATAGAGACATGAAAATAATATGTGTTGGCCGCAACTATGTGGACCATATTCAAGAATTAGATAATGAGAGAACGGAAAGCCCAGTAATATTTCTGAAGCCAGATACCGCTCTCTTAAAGAACAATACCTCTTTTTACTTACCCACTTTTTCTTCAGAAGTACACCATGAAGTGGAGTTGGTATTGCGAATAGACAGGGAAGGAAAAAATATAGAAAAAAAATTCGCTCACAAGTACTTCAATGAGATAAGCCTGGGAGTTGATTTTACCGCAAGAGACCTACAAAAAGGACTTAAAGCAAAAGGGCTTCCTTGGGAGATATCCAAGGGCTTTAATGGCTCAGCTCCTATCGGTCAGATGATACCAATTGCAGAAGTGGGAGACCTGAACGCCATCAAGTTTGAGCTGAGAAAAAATGGTACTGTTGTGCAGACTGGTGACTCCGAGATGATGATTTTTCCTTTTGATGAAATCATCGCGTATGTATCATCGTTTTTTACCCTAAAAAAGGGGGACTTGATTTACACGGGAACACCTGCGGGTGTGGGGAAAGTAGAGATAGGAGATCGACTTGAAGGATATATAGGTGATAAAAAACTATTTGATTTCAATGTCAAGTAAAACCCTTCTTATACTTCTTTTCCTCTTACCAACCGTGCTAATCGCACAGTATGATGGTTATTATACCTTTCCTATAAGGCCTGGGCTTCAGAACTTCCTGTCGGGTACTATGGGAGAGATTCGAGGGACACATTTTCATGCTGGTCTCGACATTAAAACAGGGGGAGTAACAGGGTATAAAATTCATGCTGTCGCTGACGGCTATGTATCGAGAATAAAAATCAGTCCGTACGGGTATGGAAGAGCTCTTTATGTTACTCATCCGAATCAAACGATCTCGGTGTATGCACACCTGAAGTCTTTTCGTGAAGACATGGAAAAATTTGTACTGGAACAACAATATGAAAAAGAGTCGTTTTCAGTGAATTTGTTTCCAGATAAGAAGTTTAAGGTAAGCAAAGGTGAGATTATAGGAGTGTCTGGCAATACAGGTTCCTCCAGAGCGCCACACCTACATTTTGAAATACGCGACATCAATAATAAACCACTTAACCCTCTTAACATGGGTTTTACAGAGGTCATAGATAATATTCCACCTATTATTACCCGAATTGCTTTTCAATGCATGGACATTCAATCCAGGATAAATGGCGTTTATGGTCGTAAAGAGCTTAGAGTTTATCAACCCAAAACAGGACAATATTTGATCAAAGATCAAATCAGTCTAGAAGGCAGAATCGGTGTTGAGATAATTGCGCATGATAAGCTCGATGGTTCTCCATGGAATAGAAACGGGTTTCCAGAAATCCAAGTGCGACATAACGACCAACTCATTTTTCATCAAGATATCAAAATCATGTCCTTCGCTCAAAAAAGTAACATAAAGGCGTATATGAATTTTGAAAATTATAAAAAGAGGAACGTCAAGTTTCAAAAACTATATATTGATGATGGCAACTGGTTGACCATTTATGAAACAGCGGTGAACCGCGGTGTTATAAACATAGCCGATACTTCAGCACAGACTATTGAAATTAAACTCATAGATACTTATCAAAACACATCGACATTACAGTTTTCCTCGCATACTTCTAATCGACACTCCATGGATTACGTGGAAAAGGGTACGATTCCAAGAGTTGAAGTTCATGACAATTACTTAAAAGTTATTAAGTCTCATGAAAACTCTACTGAGGTAATCACCTTGGTGCATAATAATGTGAACTATTACCTTTCTCCTACCTATGAAACTAGCAATAGCACGGTTTACTTGTGGGACCTTCAAGATCTGATACCCGAAAAAGTCAACTTAGGAGACACTTCAATTTACACCAATATTATTGGCCGGATAACTCCATCAAGCACAATAGATATTAGTCATAAAGACTTCAAAATCGAAGGCAAACGGAACAGTGTTTTTGATACATTATACATACAATACGACAAGTCTTACGACGGTAACAGCTCTGGCGATATCTTTAGTTTTCGCAATATATTAGACCCGATTCGTCTCCATTTAAATCTAACTCTGAAACCTCAGTACACTCATACCAACCTTAGTAAAACACATGTATATGGCATTATTGGAAACAAACTTCACTATCAAGGTGGTGAGTGGAATGAGAAAAATGAAATAACATTCAAAACCAAAGATCTAATGTCGTATACACTAGCGATAGATACTATACCACCAATACTCGAACCACAAGTCATAAATTACTACCAAGCCAAAATACAAATTGAGGATACGCTAAGCGGCATCAAAACCTATAGAGCCTCTATAAATGGTGACTTCTTATTGATGGAATGGGATATCGGCAAGAAAATCATAAAATCTAGAAAGCTCGATCCAACAATTCCCCTTAAAGGTGAGTTTTACCTTCAAGTTTCTGATAATGCTGGAAACGAAAGCACTTTTACTAAACACATAGATTAATCATGCTAAATATTGGTGATAAGGCACCTGATTTCATTGGTAAAGATGAAAATGGTAATAACGTCCAATTATCTGATTTTAAAGGTAATAAGCTGGTGTTCTACTTCTATCCTAAAGACGATACTCCTGGCTGCACAGCAGAATCGTGTGATCTAAGAGATAACTATGAGTATCTCATGAAAAAAGGATATAAAGTATTAGGCATAAGCGCTGACAATCAAAAGTCACATCAAAAATTTATCAAAAAATATGAGCTTCCGTTCCCATTGATCGCAGATGAGGATAAAAGCATACATGAAAAGTATCATACCTGGGGAGAGAAGCAGATGTTCGGAAAAAAATATATGGGCACCTTTAGAACTACATTCATCATAGATGAAAATGGAGTTATCGAGGATATATTCAAAAAAGTAGATACTAAAGCACATACGAAACAAATTCTGAAAGATTAGTCAGAAACTGTCTTATTCTAAGAGTTGACGTTTAGAAGGGCCTAATTCATCGATAATCAGATTAGGCCCTGTTTTTTATTGGCTCTAAATGGTTTAAACTTGTATAGGCAAAACCAGTTATGGTAACCTTGTATGTTTACCAAATGAGACCAATATGATTTTAAGGTTATTTAACCGTTTGATCTACGCAGGAGTTGATGCCGGGTTTGATGCAAAAGAGCAATCAAGCATACAAATTATCAATTTTACTGCTCTGGCACTTGTGCCCATTTCTATAGTCTATTTAATCTATTTTAGTATTATATGTCAATGGTTGGCATTGATACCTTTTGCAGCACTAATATTTGGTAGTTCGTTAAACCTTTATCTGAATAGTATTGGAAGGTATAAGACGTCTAGAATCTCAATTAATCTGCAAGCTAGCCCACTGATTATACTATTTTCAGTGTTTTTCGGTAATGATTTAGGCATTGGATACTTCATTGTATTAGCCTTTATCTATCCTATTATTTTCTTGAGACCACACGAAAAACAATTGATGGCATCTTTCTTTGGAATCAATTGTTGCTTTTTTATTCTGCTCGAGATGGGATTTTTATTCGAAGAACCCATACTTCTAATATCTGATACCAGTAAACCTTTCTTAAAACTCACAGCTCTAGTCGCGTGTTCGATTTTCGCGGGTGTTATTTACTTTCGGTTTTTACAGTCGATTGTGATTGCGGAGAATCAACTGATCTATTCGATGGAAGAGGCACAAGCCGCAAACCAAGCTAAAAAGAACTTTCTGGCAACTGTATCACACGAAATCAGAACTCCTCTTAACGCCATTATTTCGATCACAGACCTGCTTAATGAAAAAAACAGAACAGATCGAACAGAATTAAGGCAATCTTTGAGTTTTTCATCACAGCATCTATTGTCCATAATAAACGATATATTAAATCTAAGCCAATTTGAAGAGCGAAAAGAAATTGTTCAGTTAAACTTAAAGCCGATAAACTTGAATAGTCTATTGCTAAAAATGCAAAACACCTATGCGCCATTGGCACAGCAAAAGGGACTCAAGTTTAACTTAAAAATTGCAGATACTTTACACCATCGATATCTGGCAGACAAAACGCGTTTGGTACAAATCATTAGTAATTTGTTGTCCAACGCCATAAAATTCACTAATTCCGGTTTGATTGAACTCCATATTTTCCTTACCGAATCGTCACATGAAAAAGATACAGTTCGCTTTGAGGTGATAGATACGGGCATTGGTATCGATGATAATGATATATCAAGAGTTTTTGATAGTTTCTCACAAGTCTCTATGAACAGTGATCGAAAGTTTGGAGGTACTGGACTTGGTTTATCTATCGTATCTTCCCTTTTAGCACAACTCAATTCTGAAATTAAGGTAAAGTCAAAAATAAATGAAGGGACCAAGTTTTCTTTTGATTTGGTATTGGATAGAAGTAATATCGAAACCAGTGATGTTAGCATAATACCTGAAGAAGACCCTATCGATGAAGATATTAAAATAATGGTAGTAGACGATAACCCTATGAATCTTATGGTTGTCAAAAAAATATTGAATAACTGGAAACTTGTTCCAGAACTAGTAGAAAGCGGCGAAAAAGCAATAGAAATTACCAAGAAAAGTGATTTTGACATTATTTTGATGGACATACATATGCCTCAGTTGGACGGAATCTCGACTACAGAAATCCTAAAAAAGGAAGTGGGTTCTTCTGCAAAGGTATATGCACTTACCGCTGACGTTACAAAAAGAAAAGAGGTACAACAATCCAACTACTTCGAGGGTTTTTTTAGCAAACCAATTAACAAAAAGAAGCTACGCACCGCTTTATCAAATATTTCAACGGCCAAAATTGCTTAGTCACTGATAGGGTTTCGCATATTTGCACTTCCAAATAGTTCATGAGTATGTCCAACTTATCCAATAGACAAGTTTTCTTACAACATGTCGCACAAACTTCTACATCACCTTTGATGCTCGAGATTGAATCTGCCGAAGGAATTATGATGTTCGATAAGTCAGGAAAAGCATATGTGGACCTAATCTCAGGAATTGGTGTGAGTAATGTTGGGCACCGACATCCGCATGTTGTTAAGTCTATCACCGATCAGTTGGATAAGTACATGCATTTAATGGTTTATGGAGAGTTCATTCAGTCACCACAGACTAATCTTGCGAAAGCACTTAGTGATGGCCTACCTGATAACCTATCCAGTACATATTTTGTAAACTCTGGAAGTGAGGCTGTAGAAGGTGCTTTAAAGCTCGCAAAGCGATATTTGGGGAGGACAGAACTTATTTCTTGTATAAATGCTTACCATGGTTCATCACATGGTGCCTTATCGGTGTGTGGTGATGAAAGCCTGAAATCAAATTTTAGACCTTTACTTCCTGACACGCGCCAAATTCGTTTTGGTAACGAGGAAGACTTACAACATATCACCGATAAAACCGCAGCAATAATTCTGGAAACGGTACAAGGTGAAGCTGGGGTACGAACTTCCAATGTTGCATATTTCCAGGCACTTAGAGATAAATGCAATCAGACAGGTACATTATTGATCTTAGACGAGATTCAGTGTGGGTTTGGAAGAACAGGGACACTATGGGCCTTTGAGCAATATGGAATTGCTCCAGATATTTTAGTATGTGCAAAAGGTATGGGAGGAGGAATGCCTATTGGCGCTTTTATTGCTTCTAAGGAAATAATGAGTTGCTTAACACACCAGCCAATTCTTGGTCATATTACTACATTTGGAGGACATCCAGTAAGTGCAGCCGCTTCTCTGGCCACGTTACAGGTAATCCAAAATGAGTCGCTATTAGAATCAGTGGAAGAAAAAGCAACCCTCTTTAAGCAACTCCTTGTCCATGATAATATACGAGAAATTCGAAATAGCGGGCTATTAATGGCCGTTGAGTTTGAATCCTATGATTTGCTTAAAAAAATAATAGATAAAGCCATAGGGCTTGGCATTGTGACGGATTGGTTTCTCTTCTGCGACAATTCTATGCGCATAGCACCGCCGCTTACGATAACACTTGATCAAATAAAAATGGCCTGCAATACGTTACTGCAAGCCATAGATTTATAAGTTTTTATTTCGAGCTCTTCTTGGTTATTGAAGAAGGGTACTTAACGTTAACACAATTTCCTTTTCTTCACCGCCGCTATTCACTTTTAGCTTTACCGACTTACCAGATTGCATAAAGTACTCTCTTAGAGCAGGTAGTGTAAAATCATTAACCGATTTACCATCTACCGCGAGGATTTGATCATCTACCTTAAGACCCGCTCCAGCTGCAAAACCTTGACTGTATATTCTATGCACCAATACCTTCGTACGCGATTTATCTTGTTGTAAGCTAAATCCTGATGCATTTAAAGCAAAAGGAGCGTCAAAGCTTTTATTCTTCTCCAGTATCAGGTTCTTGTGAACATAATCGAAGTAAACATTAAACTTCCGTAGAATAGTATTCCCAATAATTCCAGCAGATTTAGCATCCGCCTGCAGACCAGAATTCGCATGACTACAACCAACTGGTAAATCTGAAAACGTAAAGCTTCCGAAACTCAATGAGTTGGCTTTACCTTTATGATGCTCAGATTCCTCGTCACCAAGCCCTGCCACCATATAGATATAGGAGGATCCTATTTTGCTCGTCAACTTATTATCATTAACATAAGGCGTGTTGAAATCCACAGTGGCTGCTGCACCCGTATTCAACAAAAACTCACCTTCTAGCTTTTCTCCAGTGGTCAATTCTACTTTGGCAGGAATTTGAGGAATACCATATTTAGAGTTTTTAAAATGTATCTTCTCTCCTGATCCGGAATAGTTAAAATTTGACTTATCATAAAGTTCAAACTTCATGTTGTCATAATCGATTTTTACAATATGATGGTTCAGGATATCATACCCAATTATTCCATCAATATCTCTACCGATACTCATCATGAGATGATTCAAGTCATTCTCGTAAATCTTAACGTTCTTAAGGGAAAAATCACCAAGTTTAACGCTGTTATGCTTCACTAGAAAACCTGTTACCGTTCCTGCAGCACTTGTTTCTTTTACCTTCTTATTTGAAGTCAACCCTAATGATTTTCCCGTCTCAATATCGAGAGTGGTCAAGCCATCACCGGTATCAAAAAGGAAATCCAATGGTTCAGAGTCATTTACACTTATTTTAATAAAGATATGCTCACCGTATAGTTCAAACGGAACTGAAATTTGAAGGGCTTGTGCTTGAGCTTGTAAAACAACGAGTGATACTAAAACCAATAATGTCTTCTTCATGTTCTACAACGATAACGGTGTTGCCCAGATCTCTTAG
>CAYMST010000069.1:0-19274 GCA_964393115.1 uncultured Roseivirgaceae bacterium
CACCATTAAGGGTAACGTTAATAAGATGAAGGCAAAAGAGGCTTTATTAGAGTCTCCTTACTTCACAGATGAGGAAATTGAAAAACTCCTTCCCATTTGCGATCCCGCAAATTCTGATTCAGCAAATCTCGATGAGATAGTAGAATTGCTGTTGATAGCAGGTAGATCATTGCCACATGTAATGATGATGCTCATTCCTGAAGCATGGCAGGATAATAAGTTGATGAGTGAGCAAAAGAAGGCTTTCTACAAATACCACGCTTCCATTATGGAGCCGTGGGATGGTCCAGCTGCCGTTTGTTTCACAGATGGTAAATTCATAGGGGCCACTTTGGATAGGAATGGTCTTCGACCTTGTCGATATAGCTTGACTTCAGATGATATTTTGGTGTTGGCCTCAGAGACGGGAGCACTTCAGGTAGATCAAGGTAAAGTCATCGAAAAAGGCAGACTTCAGCCAGGTAAGATGTTTTTAGTGGATCTTGAAGAAGGTCGTTTGATAACTGACGATGAGATTAAGACCACTTTAAGCGGGCAACAGCCGTATGGTGATTGGATCAAAGAAAGCCGTACAAAGCTCAGAATACTGCCTAATCCTGATGTAAAAGACAAAATTCGTGGAAACGAGCTTTTGTTTAGACAAAGGCTGCACGGTTATACGCGAGAAGACATAAGGTTTCAGTTAGAACCAATGGGTAAGTTAGCTAAGGATCCAATAGGATCTATGGGCGCAGATACTCCTCTTGCCGTTCTTTCTGATTTACCACAGCATCCGGCAAACTATTTCAAACAAATGTTTGCGCAGGTATCCAATCCTCCAATCGATCCGATTCGGGAAAGAATGGTGATGTCCTTATTTACCAGATTAGGTAAAGGGCTAAATATTCTTGCTGAAACATCAGAGCACTGTCGCCAAATTCATATCACTCAGCCGGTATTAAAAGCTACGATGTTTGAAAAAATCAAACGTCTTGACAAAAGGTACTACAAAAGTGTTGAGATAGGTCTCCTATTTAGTAAGGAGGAAGGACTGGAGAATGGAATAAAGAGAATATGCCAAGAAGCTGAAGATGCTGTAAAAGGCGGTGCGAATATTCTAATTTTATCTGATAGAGCTGTCAACAGTGATAGAGTTCAAATTCCGTCCTTACTAGGTACTGGTGCAATTCATCATCATCTGATTAAAACCAAATTACGAGCTGTAACTAGTTTGGTTGTTGAGGCTGGAGATATTTTAGAGACGCACCATTTTGCAACGCTTATTGGCTATGGTGCAGGTGCAGTATACCCTTATGTGGCTTTCAATACGCTTTCCGAGTTGCATGAGGAGGGTATATTCCCGGATAGTGTTACTCATGGTATTCTTGTTGGAAATTACATTGAGGCAATTGGCGGAGGTCTATTGAAGATTATGTCGAAAATGGGGATCTCCACGCTTCAGTCTTACCAGGGTGCTCAGATATTTGAAGCAGTTGGTTTATCAAAAGAGTTGGTTGAAACTTGTTTCAATGGTACAACGTCCAGAATTGAAGGAATTACTTTTTCACATTTTGAAAAAGAAGCATTAAAGAAGCATGAATTAGCTCACAAGCTCACGGAAAAGCCTCAAAAAGGCTTGGAAATGGGTGGCTTCTATCAATGGAAGCGTCAAGGTGAAGCGCACTTGCTAAATCCTGAAACAATCCATTTATTACAAAAATCGACTAAGCTTGGAGATTATGAATTGTTCAAGAAATATACCCAAAAGGTTAACGAACAATCCGAAAGATCAATAACGTTAAGGAGCTTATTTGACTTCAAAGACAAGAAATCGATTAGTATAGACGAAGTCGAGCCGGAAGAAAATATCCTAAAGCGATTTGCTACAGGCGCCATGTCATTTGGTTCTATATCTTGGGAAGCTCATACTACCCTAGCCATTGCGATGAACCGCATTGGTGCAAAAAGCAATAGCGGCGAAGGAGGTGAAGACCCAATACGTTTCCAAAAAGAACAAAATGGTGACTGGAAACGATCAGCGATAAAGCAAGTGGCCTCTGGTAGATTTGGAGTTACGTCATATTACCTCACCAATGCTGAGGAACTTCAAATTAAGATAGCACAGGGAGCAAAACCAGGTGAAGGTGGACAACTACCAGGGCACAAGGTCGATGATTGGATTGGTAAAACAAGACATTCGACGCCGGGTGTTGGTTTGATTTCACCACCACCACACCATGATATTTATTCGATTGAGGATTTAGCTCAGTTGATATATGACCTAAAAAATGCAAATAGAGACGCAAGAGTAAATGTTAAGCTCGTGTCAGAAGCAGGTGTTGGAACCATTGCTGCCGGCGTTGCCAAGGCCTTTGCAGATGTAGTTTTGGTTTCTGGAGGTGACGGAGGTACTGGTGCATCGCCATGGAGCTCCATCAGACACGCTGGATTGCCATGGGAGCTTGGACTATCAGAAGCACATCAAACGTTGGTTAAAAACGGACTGAGAAGCCGCGTATTCTTACAAAGTGATGGTAAGATGATGAGTGGTAGAGATATTGCTATTGCCACACTTCTAGGAGCCGAGGAATGGGGTGTTTCAACAGCTGCATTGGTGGTTGAAGGATGTATTATGATGAGAAAATGTCACCTTAATACATGCCCTGTTGGTGTGGCCACTCAAGATCCAGACCTAAGAAAACTATTCACTGGGGATCCAGATCATGTGGTGAACATGTTTAAGTTCATGGTAAGAGAACTCCGTGAGATTATGGCGGATCTTGGCTTCAGAACTATCAACGAAATGGTAGGTCAGGCAAATCATCTTAAAGTGAGAGATGGTATCCAGAGTGAAAAGATTAAATCTTTGAATCTAGAGTCTGTCATTTATCAAGAGCCAGCGAAGTATGGTGATACATTATACCGTTCAGTGGATCAAAACCATAGAATCAATGATGTATTAGATAGAAGGTTGATTAAAACGGCTGAGCCTGCTTTAGAAAGTGGAAGTGAGGTAACTGGCACATTTAAGATTGTCAATACTGATAGATCTGTTGGTGCCATGATATCTAACGAGGTTTCAAAGCGCTACAGTGGACAAGGCCTTCCTGAGGATACTATTAAATATACATTTAAGGGTTCGGCCGGACAAAGCTTTGGAGTTTTTGGAGCACCAGGAATCAAGTTTATTCTAGAAGGTGACGCGAATGATTATTTTGGAAAAGGTTTATCGGGAGCAAGACTAGTGGTTTTCCCAGATGTTAAATCAACTTTCATTCCACAGAAGAATATTATCATTGGTAATGTTGCTTTATATGGAGCCACTAAAGGTGAAGTATATGTAAATGGGATGGCCGGTGAGCGATTTGCGGTAAGAAACTCTGGTGCTGAGGCTGTTGTAGAAGGCATTGGAGATCACGGCTGTGAGTACATGACTGGTGGAAGAGTGATCATCCTCGGACCGACAGGAAGAAATTTCGCTGCGGGAATGAGTGGTGGTATTGCCTACGTGTTTGATCCAGGTAATAAACTCCCAGAAAACTGTAATATGGAAATGGTGGAGTTTGATGCAAAGGATTATGATGATGGTGAATATTTAAAAAACATGATCACCAATCATATGAAGCTGACGGGATCAAAGGTTGCCGAAGAAATTTTGACTGACTGGTCAAGGTATTTAAAGCAATTTGTTAAAGTGATGCCGACAGAATACAAAGCGGTTTTGGAAAAGAAAAAGAAGAAATTGAAACAAGCTGTTTAAGATGGGAAAGCCGACTGGATTTAAAGAATTTGATAGGGAATTACCCAAATATTCCTCTCCTCAGGAAAGGATAAAGCACTATAGCGAGTTTTATCAAGAGTTTGGTGAAGATAAAACTCGACAGCAAGCAGCACGCTGTATGGACTGCGGTGTACCATTTTGTCATAACGGATGTCCATTAGGGAATAAAATTCCTGATTTTAATGATGCAGCCTATATGGGTGACTGGGAACATGCGATTGAAATCCTACTCTCTACCAATAACTTCCCAGAGTTTACAGGTAGGATTTGTCCAGCTCCATGTGAGGCATCATGTGTATTAGGAATTAATAAGCCGTCCGTAGCTATTGAGCATATCGAGAAGACCATTGTCGAAAAGGCTTATGAAAAGGGGTATATCAAACCTAATCCTCCTAAGTCAAGAACAGGCAAAAAAGTTGCAGTGATAGGGTCAGGACCAGCTGGTTTAGCAACAGCACAGCAACTTAATAAAGCCGGGCACTCTGTTACTGTTTTTGAGAGAGCTGAACGACCTGGGGGCTTATTACGCTACGGCATACCAGATTTCAAGTTAGAAAAATGGACAATAGACCGTAAGGTTGACATTCTAAAAGCAGAAGGCATTGAATTTAAATGCAATGCTAATGTAGGACAAAATGTTGCTGTCAGTGATCTTAAAGAAAACTTTGATGCAATTGTACTGTCAGGAGGATCTACTGTCCCACGTGATTTACCAATTCCCGGAAGAGATCTGGAAGGTATACATTTCGCAATGGACTTCTTAAGTCAACAGAACGATCGTGTGGCAGGAAAGGAAGGGGTAGAAAATCTCAAAGGCCATTTGGGTGAAGCCTTCCCTGAAGAGCTTACGGCAACCGATAAGAATGTAGTTGTTATTGGAGGTGGTGATACGGGCTCTGATTGTGTTGGAACTTCTAACAGACATGGTGCTAAATCCATTACTCAGATCGAATTGCTTTCTAAGCCTCCCGAGTCACGAACCGAGCTGAACCCATGGCCAGAATGGCCAATGACATTGCGTACCTCTACGTCTCATGACGAAGGTTGCGATCGTGATTGGGCGATTTTGACAAAAGAGTTTATCGGAGAGAACGGTAAGCTTACAGGCCTAAAAACGGTTAAGATCGAGTGGGAAGGAAGGAAATTTGTGGAAGTGAAGGGTTCTGAAAATATACTTCCTGCGGAATTGGTATTATTGGCTGCTGGATTCGTTCATCCTCAGAAGAAGGGCATGTTAGATGATCTTGGTGTCGAGCTTGACGAGAGAGGTAATGTAAAAACTGATGGCTATCAAACCTCAGTAGATCAGGTCTTCGCTGCAGGAGATATGAGAAGAGGTCAATCGTTGGTGGTATGGGCTATTTCAGAGGGTCGAGAAGCCGCGAAAGCTGTTGATAAGTATCTTATGGGTGAATCAATTCTAGAGGCTAAAGATGACTCAATTTTTAGTATAGCTTAAGTAGAAGTAACTGTAATATTTATATTTTAAGGCAGGTGTATATCCCTGCCTTTTTTTATGTCTTTTGTTGTCCCTTTGGAAAGTTACATATCATGATTTTCATAGGACAACAACATAACCAAAAAAGCCCCTATGCCATATGCATAGGGGCTTTTTGCTAGATATACCTTAATACTTATTTCTTCTTTTGAAAATCTATCACAACCGGTGTTGCGATGAATAGAGACGAATAGGTACCAATTAATACTCCGACAAGTAGAGCAAACGAAAAACCTTTAAGAACTGCACCTCCAAAAATGAAGAGTACCAGTATCACGATTAAAGTCGTTGCAGAAGTAATCATAGTTCTACTAATCGTGTTGTTCAATGACTCATTGAACAAATCAACGCTAGTACTAGATCCAGCCTTAAGGTTTAGGTTTTCTCTGATTCGGTCGAATACAACCACCGTATCGTTGATGGAATAACCAATAATTGTCAATAATGCTGCAATAAATACCTGATCTATTTCAAATGCAATTCCCAACAAGTTGGCAATTGAGAATGCTGAGATCACGAATAAGGAGTCATGAACCAAAGCGATGATGGCTCCGACACCGAATTGAACTTTTCTAAATCGTATTAGTATATAGATGAAAATAACAATTATAGCTAAGATACCGGCTTGGTAAGAGGCATTTTTAATGTCATTCGCGATAGTTGCTCCCACTTTAGAGCTGCTTACTATAGCAAAATGAGAATCATCAATAAAGCTATCATCCTCAGTATATTTCTGACCTGTAATGTTTTCTAATCCTGCTATCAGCGCTGACTTTACTTGATTATCCGCTTCATCAGAATCGTCATCTACCATAAAGCTAGTCGTCACTTTAATTCTACTATCATCACCATACGTTTTTACCTCAGTTCCTTTGCCACCAAAAGACTTAGCTAATTCTACTTTTAGCTCAGATGTATTCACCGTCTCTTGGAACGACACGACGTAGGATCTCCCACCTTTAAAATCAACACCTAAGTTGAGCGGTTTAACAACGATGGCAATAAGTCCAAACACGATAACTATGGCAGAAAATAGGTACGCCTTGCGTCGGTTTCTAATGAATTCGATAGCTCCACCTGTTAAGATGTTCTTTGAGAACGGAGTGGCAAAACTAATTTTACTTTTGTCTCCTTTCTTGGTCATCATCTCGACGATTACACGAGTTATAAATACCGCAGAGAAGAAAGAGCAGGCAATACCAATCATTAAAGTGATGGCAAAACCTTTTACAGGACCTTGCCCCAAAGAATAAAGAATCATACCCGTTAAGAAGGTGGTAACGTTGGCATCGACAATGGAGAAATAAGCTTTTTTATAACCATTACTAATGGCTTGGATAATACTAGCTCCATTTCGTAGCTCTTCACGTATTCTTTCGAAGATCAAAACATTGGCATCAATAGACATACCAATCGTTAGCACGATTCCGGCAATCCCTGGTAAGGTCAGGGCTGCATTGAATTGAGCTAATATCCCTAAGATGAAGAATATATTAAAGAAGAGTGCAATATTCGCGATCATTCCTCCTCCAGAGTAATAGAATATCATAAATAGGATCACGATAGCTAAACCTGCGATTACAGAAGTTACTCCTTGTTTCTGAGCCACTTTACCCAATGTCGGGCCTATTACTACGTCCTCAACAATGGTTGTTGGTGCTGGGAGGGCACCAGCTTTAAGTACGTTAGCAAGGTCTTTCGCTTCTTCTAGTGTAAAGTTTCCTGATATTGACGAGCTACCATTAGGTATTTCACCCCTCACAACAGGAGCGGAATATACCATGCCATCTAAAACAATGGCAATTTGTTTCTCAACATTCTTACGAGTAAGTTTTCTCCATATTTTAGACCCTTTGGAATTCATTTGCATGCTAACTCCAGGTCTTGCCGCCTCATCAAGTTGATATCTGGCATCGGTGATAACTTCTCCAGTAATTGGCGCTTTACCACCACGTGATATCTTAATTGGATAAAGTTGAATCACTTCCTCCCCATCTTTGTTTTCTTTCGTTTCAGGCTTCACAGCCCACATCATTCTCAGGTTAGCAGGTAAGAGTATTTTAACACTTTCTTTCCTTAGAAGCTTATTAATTTTAAGTGTGTCTTTAACTGCGTACATCAGGCCGTAACCATTAGGCTGAAGTAAACTAAATAGAGGTGACTGACTACTTTGTATAGAGGTAGAATCAGTAGCGGTAGAATCGTTCTCCAACTCCGCAGCTAGTTCATCACCAAGTTCATCGTCGAGCCCTGAGTCTTCACCTAAGTCGCTGACAAGCGAGTTTTCACTATTTGCCTCTTCTGAAGACTCTTGTTCAAGTGCCTCTAGGGCATCTTGCTCTTTAAGTATCTGGTCATTAGCAGCCTGCAACATCGGGAAGACCTCCTGGATGTCATATACTTCCCAAAACTCTAGCTTCGCGACACCTTGAAGTAATTTTCGCACTCTAGTCGGATTATCAACTCCAGGTAGTTCAACCTGAATTCTTCCTGTACCCTGAAGGCGTTGAATATTTGGCTGTGATGTTCCGAAGCGGTCTATCCTTGTCCTTAAAATATTGAAGGATCTATCGATAGCGGTCTCTACTTCTGTATTGATGATTTCGAGAATTTCCTGATCCGAAGATTTAAGGTTTATTCTTCCTTTGTTCGCAGTTGTGGCAAAAATGTAACTCAATTTTTTATCACTAGCAATTTGCTGGAATGAGCTATAAAAAGCG
Organism: uncultured Roseivirgaceae bacterium; assembly: GCA_964393115.1. Lineage (GTDB taxonomy): Bacteria > Bacteroidota > Bacteroidia > Cytophagales > Cyclobacteriaceae > CAYMST01. The sequence goes on from CAYMST010000069.1 coordinate 7,979, forward strand.
TCTACAAAACCTATTGGTTCTTGTCGAACTTTTTTATTGGCCTCGGCCAAGGCAGCCTGAAAATCTTCATCATTTGAGTTCCCTGCAAGTCCTTTTACGATGCCTTCTGGATTGACTTCTAGAGTTACATGCATACCACCCTGTAAATCCAGTCCTAAATTTAATTCTGTCTCTTTTACTTCTTTGTAGGAATATTCTAATCCTAAGAATTCGAATACCGGTTCTCTCCAGATAGAATCTAAAAAGCTCTGCTTTTTACCGTGGTCTAGTATTCCTTCTTCATCTCTTGCTTGTTCCGTGGCATTACTGTTAATGCCTTGCGCTATGAACGTAAATGATAGATAATAAATACATAACGCTGAAATTAGGATAGTCAAAAAAACTACCGCTCCTTTATTTTTCATGTTGTTAATAAAATTTTGTAAATTATTTTTTGCTGACTCTCTGAAGAGTCATGTGATGATTGTGATAGGAAAGGTCTTTATTCCCTAAGGTGCATTCTTTGCTATAAAATGCTCAAAGGTAACTTCTATAAAATCAGTTACGAGCACTACGATTTGAGTTTCTAGGTGATAGGCTCTGGGAGTAGGTAAGACCTCAAAAAGTGGCAAATGAAACAATATAGAAAAGTTAATGCCAATATTTAGGTTTTGGGTTATAGCTGAGAATGAAATTAACTCATAGCTATCCGAGTCGTCATTTTGGTCATTGGCGTTGGGATTACAGCTATTACTTTCCAACTCCATATCCGTATTTACCGAATATATATAGGACTCATACTTTGGTAAACAGATTACCAACGATATAACCAATCCCACTAATGGAACTATACGTTTTATATGATATAACGTCCTACTCATTTTTTTCGAGGCGGACAAAAGTAAGAATATCAAATATTTATACAAGAAAAACTGTAATTATCTTGTTATAATAGTGATAAAAATATTGGAGTGCTACCTTTGGGTAAGCATAACACTAATGTTACCGATTTATAATAGACTGGTTGTGAATAAAGTGTTCGTTAAGATTATTCTTTTTTTACTATTACTTTCTTCTAGTGGGTTGATGAATGCTCAGCTTCTGGAGGATAGAAACAAACTTAAGACCCAGGAAGGTGATCGTGGAAAGTCGTTGTTTAAGAGAAAAGTAGAAAAGCGGAAACCTAAAGTAACTGAGTCAAGAAAGAAGAAAAATGTAATCCCGCGGTTTAGTGTGGTTACCCCAGTTGAGCGAAAGAAAAACTTTGCGCCTAGGTCTTCAGGTGTTGGGTTTATTACAGGTCCTAAAGACCCTGCTCCGTCGGCCTCACCTGGTTTTGTCATAGGAAAATTAGCACCTATCCCTTCGGCCTCACCGGGATTTGTTACGGGTAAGGGAGCTCCGATACCATCGGCTTCGGGTAGTTTTGTTACGGACAGAGCCGCACCTGCTAGAAGAGAAATTCCAAATAATAGTGGTGGTCATATTCGTGTTACACCTAGATATTCGGTGAGAGAACACTCGGTAGAAAGGTTGGAGAAGCAACCTAGGTTCTCACAGCAAATTTCTTTTGAAGCTAGAAATGGTAGGCCGGGAAAACGTAGGTCTACTGGAGGTGATTTAGGAGCTTATTCAGTGACTAGGAAAGCTAAGGCCAAGGACCATTCAAAGAATGAAAGTCAAAGTATTGACCAAGTATATAAGGTTAGCGTTGACCGAAAGAAAGAATCAAAGGATAAGGAAAGACGAGAGAAGATCTCGAGTTACGATGGAGCGATTCATGTCTCGAGTGAAAAAGAAAATGAAGAGCGCGCAGAGAAAAATAATAAGCAATATGCTTCATTTCAATCTGGATATAAATCAGTATCTTACAATAAGTCCTCATATCCCGATTACAAGCATCACAATATAGAAAGAAAAAGAGGTAAACTGGTTAGGAAGATGCTTAGTGGTCTCAGTAAGTTCACATTACGGTTAAATCGGAACAAAATTCAACCGGACGCTGTTACTACAAAAGGTAAGAAAATAAAATACGATAAGGACGAAGGAGAAATTTGGGCCAAATGATAAATTGGAATAGACTTAACGGAATTGAGCAACTTAAGGAAATTAAAGATAAGTCATCAGAGCTTCCAGTAATGATTTTTAAGCATAGTACTCGTTGTCCAACGAGCTCTATGGCATTGTCAAGATTGGAGCGCTCATGGTCTAGTGATGCAGAGCAAAAACTTGTTCCATATTACCTAGACTTGATATCATATAGAGAGATTTCTAATGAAGTTGCCAGTGCATTTGGTGTTCAGCATGAGTCACCGCAAGTATTAATTATAAAGGAAGGGGCTTGCTCTTACGATGCCTCTCACCTAATGATTAACTATAATGAAATAATGGAAAAAGTCGCAGAATGATTCAAAGGTTAACTTTAATTAGTTTACTTATATTTTTTAGTCTTCCGCTTTCAGCTCAGAATGATGGACTCTATGACTATAAGAAGGAATTTCTTTGGGGAATAAATACAAACTCTCATAGCTGGTTTTTAGGAGGGGTATCAGCTAAATTCTCGACGGCTATTAGTGAGCGAAAGTTTAAAACCTTAGGGTTTGAACTTCTATACCTTAGAAACCCTCTTGAGTTCAAAAGACAAGGACAGGGAGGAACTACGAATAATGGAGTAGGCCGCTACGTACCTAATAAATTGAACCATCTTTATGTTATTCGGGCGAATATGGGGCGAGATCTTCTATTATTTAAAAAAGCATCTCATCAAGGTGTTATGGTCAATTACAATGTTAGTCTGGGACCATCAATAGGCTTATTAGCTCCGTATTATGTTCGTGTTAATCAACCAATTGGTGACAATCGTGAGCAAACTGTAAAGCTGTCAGATCCAGGAGTGGCCAGCTCGAACATCATACGAGCAGCGCCATTTAGGGGTATATTCGAATCTAAAGTGCTGGCTGGGATTCATATAAAGAGTTCTTTTTTGTTGGAGTTTGGAGCTTATAAAAAAAACCTATCTGGTGTTGAGTTAGGGTTTTCTTCTGAAATATTTTCCGAGAGGCCAGAACTGATGAATTTCGGTGAAGGTGAGAATGCTCCTAAAAACAAACTTTGGTTCAATTCTGTTTATTTAACTATTTTCTATGGAAACAGAAAATAGTTGTTTGTAATACTTCAAGCAGCTGTTTTATTTTTGCACTTCAATTTTGTTGAATGATAGATTTACCAGTAGCGGAAACATCCAAAATCCGCGCAAAGAAACCAAATTGGTTAAGAGTCAAGCTTCCTACGGGGGAAAATTATAAGCAAGTCAGAAAATTAGTAGATAAGCACAAGCTTCATACCATTTGTGAAAGTGGAAACTGTCCCAATATGGGTGAGTGCTGGGGTGAAGGAACGGCGACCTTCATGATATTGGGAAATGTATGTACCAGAAGTTGTACTTTTTGTGCAGTGGCTACTGGAAGACCTCCCGAGTATGATGTTGACGAGCCAAAACGTGTTGCAGAAGCCATATATAAAATGGGAGTTAAGCACGCGGTTATCACCTCAGTGAATCGAGACGAGCTAAAGGACCGCGGAGCAGAAGTCTGGTATCAAACAGTTGTAGAGACCAAAAATCTATCTCCAAAAACTACAATTGAAACGTTGATTCCAGATACCAAGGGCAATTGGGATGCTCTTTACCGCATGGTAAGTCCGGGACAAGAAGTAGTCTCTCATAATATGGAAACGGTGAAGAGTCTATATAGGAGAGTAAGACCTCAAGCAAAATATGATCGTAGTCTTGAGCAAATCAAAAGAACTAAAGACTTTGGTAAACGCACGAAGTCAGGCATAATGTTAGGTCTAGGTGAATCTCATGACGAGGTACATCAGGCAATGGATGATTTGGTAGAAAACGGTTTAGATATTTTAACGCTGGGACAATATTTGCAACCTACTAAGATGCATATCGAAGTAGCGGAGTTCATTCACCCAGATCAATTCGAAAAGTATAAAGAAGAGGGCTTGAAAAGAGGCCTGAAATATGTGGAGTCAGGACCACTTGTTAGGTCTTCTTATCATGCGGAACGTCATGTGAATGTCTAATGTATACTGGGGTGTAGATTTATTTTTCTATATATCTTGGGGCATACTATTACTGGGATTTGTTAATCCAGTTGTTGTTTTATGGTGGCATCATACCATCAATAGATGGATACTGATTAGGGTAATGAGTTATCCTTTAATATTATCATTTGCATTAAAGATTCTTTTCGAGGTTTTCTTGCGATATTTTTTGTAATGCTGGTCTTGGAAATCTACCGGCAATTAAAACCTCAGAAAGAATAGCAAGACCACCATCAGATGTTCTTACGAAATCAGCAAAAGAATACTCATATCCTTGGCCTGTTGCAATAGTTTTTGCTAACGCCCCGCTGTTGTCGTAAAGTTTTATAGATACCTGTCCAGATTTTGTAGATGCTCCGTACGCAGAGTAGTTGTTTCCACGAAGTTCGATTGCTTTGATCTTAATATCTTTCTCGGGGTCTATCTCAGGCAGTAAATTTCCTGTTAGATCAGTCGAAAGGATTTCTTGATTGGTTTGCAGTGACTGCGAAGCGTGATACTTAACACCAAATTGATCAAAGGTAGCCACGGCGTATTGTGTGCTACTAGATTCTCCAGCCGCTACCACTCCATTGCTCAAGCCGAACCCTTTAATTGATCCAGTTACTAAACCGGAGTTTATATTAATGATTTGCATGCGTAGGATCTCATCGAATATCGCGTTAACGATAAACTGGTCGCTAGAGATAGCTTTGAGCTCGAACGGTATCTTATCAGAAGTCGCATTGAAGTGATTGAATATTTGGCTGACTAATAGGTCATTGTTGAAAGTTACTCGATAGTTAACCTCATCTTGAACCGTCCCATTGTGGGAAAAGAGAGAAATAATGTTTCTTTCATTGATATGATCAAAGCTTAAAAGTGCCACACCAGTTTCGGTTTTGGTTGAGCTGAGCGGGTAAAATCGATCCCTGAACAAGATTGGTATCTGTCTGCTACCATCACTCTGAATGGTATGTAGTACAGAGGCGTTATTTGCATCTGTATCCATAGAAAAAAATTGCACTGCACTATCCCCAAAAGCGAGAAGCTCTGGTAGAGCATGTACATAGTTAGATTCTAAGGTTTCCTCTAAAATAAACCTGCCTTCAGAAGTTGTGAGCATTATATGTACTTGCTCGAAGTCTGAACTTTCTACTTTTTGTCCGCTTAATAGAAGGAAGTTACCATTGTCGAACTCATGAAGCGCCTTGGGAACAAACAGCGCGTCAAAATCTTGATCATCATAGATAGTAAAGAAGTCACTATCAGGCGTGACTTCTTCGCTGCAACTGGAACATAAGAATACAGTGATTCCTAGAACAAAGGCGTGCAGGTAAGTAATGTATTGTGGAGTAGTAAATTTCATGCTTACGTTAGTTTCCTCTGGACAAACCTGAGTTGACATATTTTAGTGGGAACAGAATCCCAAAATTGAGTTGTAAGTTACGATAAGATAGCTGGTCGGTAAGATGCCCAACACCTGCTGAGTTTACATCAGAGAAGCGATTATTTTCGTTAGTAAGCTGGCTCCCCAATAGTCTATATGATATATCTAGACTCAATCTTAAGAACTGATAGTCGTAGAAAACCCCAGCTCCTGCCAGCAGCCCAAAGTCGGTTTTTTTGAACTGATCATCATTATTAACCGTGAAGCTATTGGATAAAACGGTTTGGGTAGACCCTGCGGCTATATCTTGTTGATGAATCTCAACATTCCGCCAAGATCTTAAATTAATATTTAGTTCACCACCGGCTTGTACAAAAGGTCTAAGGTTTCCTTTTCCGAACTCATATTTAATGAGTATCGGTAGATTAATTTGATTTAACTTTTGGTTATTGGTGATCAGTTGTGATAGCGTTTGTGTGCTATCTGTTGATGACCGCCAGTTATTACGAGATTCATATTGAAAGCCAATTGTTCTATAATTGGGTTGAAAGCTTACCGTAAAGGGATAAGAGCTGTACATCAACATGATACCCGCAGACCCTGAAGGAGACTTACTTCTAGAGTAATTGGCATCAAGTGTGCTTACGTCATAGTTGATGGGTTCATAGGCATGAAATTGCTGATCTACAACCGCGGTGGTGATGTTGATTCCTCCTAGTGGACCTACCCACCACTGCTTCGATAAGAAATCATTCATGGATTTCCTGCTGCCAGGTGGCTGCTTGAAGGCTGCTGCTTTTTTTTGAGCTAACGCGCCTAGGGGACAGGAGATCATCACTAGTATAGCCATGATTGAAAAGGCCGATTTTATTATTTTCATACTTTTTGATGCTGACTTTAGGTTTACCTTAAAATGGTTTCTGTTCTTACTTCTTTATAAACCGGCTTTTGAAGATATGTCCGTTGAGATCCTGAATTTCTACAATATAATTGCCTTGTGCAAGATTTTCAATGTTGATAACGACCTCTGAGGCTGACTCTGCTGAAGATTTTCGGACCACTTTTCCGTCGGCAGAGATAATATTTACCCGCTGAATTTTAATATGTCTTTTTATTGCGCGCAAAGTAATTTCTCTAATCGCGATGTTTGGGTAAATAGAAATGCCGTTCGAAACACTAGGTTTCGACGGAGCGCTGCCAGCGACTATTGGTCCAGATTTTACAATATCCAACGGAGAGAAGTTGAAGTTATCACGACTTCCATCATTAAAGTTGCCTCTCAATATGACATCATTGATTTTATCTTGATCTACCTCAAACCAATTTTTTAAGATGGAATTATAGACCTGACGATAGTCGAATTCCATTTCCACATTTCCTCGTTCTCTTAGAGTAGGGTTGTTGCCAACCACTCCTGGTATAACGCCAGAACCAAATAACATAATAGGTGCTGCAACTCCATGGTCTGTACCAAAACTACCATTTGAGGCAATGCGCCTTCCGAATTCAGACGTAGTCATGGTGAGCACTTTATGATCTACTCCACGAGCTTTCAAATCATTTTGAAAAGCACGAATCGAAGAGCATAAGTGATACAAAAGAGCACTATGCACTCCCATAGTTCGATCATAGCTGGTTACTTGGTCGGCGTGAGTATCAAACCCCCCAAGTCTAACCAAATAAACTTTAGTTTTAGCCCCTCCCTCTATTAACCTAGCTATCAATTGCAGATGCTCAGATAATCTATTTCTTTGTTTTAACCCTCGCGGAGCGTTGTATGGATAAGCAATTGGATATGCATCCGTGGCTTGTGTATTACTATATATTTCTTGAAGACGTTCGGCGTATTGTTCAGAAGTATTTTCTAGATTCAATAAGAAATCCATTTCATCGCCATACTTCGTGTTGGATAGTAATGATGGAGGCAAACCGCGTGGATCAATTCCTTCATCGTTAAATCCTTTGAGCCGACCGATAAGGTTCGCAAAGCTTTCCGGATCACTGGAAATCGAGTATGACGCTGGCACCCCTTTATCCTGATGAAAGATTAAGGATGTGTTTCTCCCCATTTCAATGGCTAATGGATCAAGGTTGTCCGCATTGGGGAAGTCAGCTGGGTATTTCAATGGTGCAATTTGGTCCTCTAGATACCTGCCGACCCATCCTGAAGACAAGTATTCATCATGATCACCACCCATAAATTGGATGTCTCGTCCACGGAAATGAGATCCGTTTGAGAACTTATAGGAAACGTTTTGGATGATATTGGCAAGACCTTGCTCGTATAAAGCCTTAAAATCACCCATATCAGGGTGTAAGCCAATATCATAATTGCTATCTAATGGTATGTATGACCTAATTGAGCCTCGCTCTGGAATGGCGAGATTTGGTCTATAGTTATAGTAATCATCATATTGATCAATAGGAATGAAGGTGTTAAGACCGTCATTTCCTCCGTGCAACTGGACAATCACCAAGGCTCTATCATTATCAGATTGGGCCGCAAGACGTTGTAAGGGTTTATTATTGGATAAAACACCTAACGGAATGCCACCAATACTGAAGGAAGCACCTGCTACGGCAGTCGCGGATTTTAAAAAGGATCTTCGCTTCATAACTTAGTACAGTTGATATTCTGGTGATTGCATGATTGAGTTGAACAGATTTTCAAGTTGATTTCGGACTACGTCCTCTTCTCCATTGTAAATGTCTTCGATCCATCTATTAGCCCATTCGCCTTCTGGGTCTGCGTCTATGTCTCCTAGAAATGTGTCCAGGTGATAATTGAGACGCTCTGGCGTGATTTCAGCATCAGCATTTTCATCAAAGGAAATGCTCGAAGAACGAGGACAAAAAAGTGATACTAAAGCAACTACTAGTGCCCTGGCACTAGTGCTTGCCTCTGCGTCAAAATAAGTCTTGACGAATTGAATGACATCAAACAATCCTTCCCCGAAGGACTTATTCGATATCAAGCTTTTAATAAAATTATAGCGATTCGTAAATGATGTAGTCGTAATCCAGTTTCTCGAAAAATTTGGATACTGATGATAGGCTGAGTACCCTGCAACCTCAAAAGGGTCATACACGTCGAGTCCTATGTTACTTAGCTGGAATACCATATGCTGAAAGAAGCTCAGGTATGCTTCGGAATTAGTCTGAATGTTAGGGATCTGATGTTCGATTGTTTTTAACGTGCCAACGATCATGGTTAAGGGGGACTTTATCATACCACCCTTAAGTGATTCTTGGTAAAAATATTCTGATGTCAATAACTGCGTGAGAACGACTTGAATTTTATAGTTGTTATCTCGAAGGCTTTGCGCCATTTCATTAACAATAGACTCTTCAACGGCGACATTTACATCATTGTGAATGAAGTACCGGTATAGTTTTCTACAGATATACTTACTTGGTTCTTCTGCCTGAAATACCAACTCAACGATCTGGTCTATCTCGTCAATAGCACTGGCTTCAGTGGCAGAATTTCCGTTGGTGAGTGCCTCGTCTGGAGTTACTTGGCCATTATTGATTCTATTGCTGAAGAGCTTGGTATTATTATTATGTCTTGTAGCTCGATTACCAACTAATTTGGCCACTGCTCGTGGTAGCCCTGTAAGTTCATCTATCTGTGAGACTTGGCCATCTGGCGTAAACCCTGTGAATACCTCGGCTGCGGATAGGACGTCTTGTTCAGTAAAGAAGAAATAGTCATTAATTTCTGTCTCAGGACGACTGGGGTCATTTTCCAGTCCCTTTCCTATAGTATAGAGTTCTAAAAACTCTCGACCAAAATTTTCATTGATGCGCCCCTCTACGTTTTGGTCTCCATCAAGAAACCTCACCATGGCATTATCGAGGCAGATTTTTTTGCAAAGTGTTTTGTAGTTTATGGACGCTTCATTTTCATCAATAGTGGCAATTTCCTCTTGGTAAGCTGCCAAATCATTTTCATAAGCTTGAATTTCTTCCGTTGAGGCACCTACTCCTGGGTTTACAGGAGCTTCTGGACGTTCTAGCTCTCGTTCATCTCGTGTGAAGAACTGAAACAGCCTTATCTGATAATATATAAAGTAACTATAGTCAACTTTGGAAATCTTTGTCGTAAAGTGCGTATGGAAGAAAAAAGCCAGGTTTTGCTGAAACGAAAAAGCGGCCTTGTCCTCCGTAGGAACTCCTCCTGCTGATAGTAATTTCAAGAACCAGTAGATGACAAGTCTTTGACGGTCTCTTTCTGTGTCACCATCTACTTCAGTCACAGAATCAAGCCATGTTTCGCCAGTGGAAGGATCAATTGGCGGCTCAACGGCAGTATCCAGACCCCTAAATAGCTCCTCGACGGCTTGAGATGCAGTTAACCCGGAAAACCGGGATATCTCAGCTGGGGAGGCTCCGAAACTAACCCTATTTAATAAATGAATGGCGTTCTGTGTGCCTAATGCACCAGATAATTGAGTGTCGAGTTTGTTTTCAAGAGTAGACATTTGATGTGATTGAATTCGGTTAACAAGTATCGAGAAATAATTATATAAAAAATCGATTAGTTGATAAATTTTATTGTTGAATGCTGGATTTGGGCTTTCTGGGCGAAAATCTTTTCGTTTTTTCGACGAATACTTTTTTATGCTCAGTATCAGAAACAACACGGTTTAATCAACAAGTACCATCGTAATGATGATCTTTGAGTGTTGCTATCTAATTATTGAATACCGTGAATCAACGCAAAGAAGTTTATATCAAGTCAATAGTCATATTTATATCCACATGCATCGCTATAAGCTTTTTAGAGTTAGGGATTAGGTTAGTGCTTTGGGTCTATCCGGATTCATTAGTTCAGGAATTTCAAAATAGAGAATTCGTTTGTGAAAATCCTTATTGGAAGAACTGGCACTACGTTAATAACAATACTCTTCATTCCTTACAGTGCTTTGAGGCCGAATATGAGACGAATGGACTAGGCCTCAAGGATGATAACATTAAATATGATAGAAAGCGAGTGGCATTAATCGGTGATTCGTACGTGGAAGGGTATGGGGTAGATAATGCAAGTACCATATCCTCCCATTTAGAAAAACACTTTAACCAACAAGTTGATTTTCTTAATTTCGGAACAAGCGGTGGGTTTGGAAGCGCACACCAAGCTGCACAATACGAAAACTTTGGTACTTATTTTAAACCCGACCTGGTGTTGTTTTTCTTTTTAAGTTACAATGATCTTTATGATAATGCTTTGGCGGTTTCTGAAGGGTTTGTTGATGCCAAAGGCGAGCTCATATATTCAGTAGTAGATAGTGCAACGGCCTTCCAAAGTGTTTTGAAAACTCGACAACCACGTATTATTAATAGTTATCCGGGCAATTTATACGTGCTTTACTTTTTCAAACGGTTCATTGGGATTATTGAGGTGCTTTTACAAAAGGGGTTAGACGTAAAATTCGAGTTTTCGGATATTATAGGATTCCCATTTTATGAAGATCCTCCTGAGCAAATTGAATTTGGTTACAAAGTTTTGAGGCATTCATTGGTCAGAATGAAAGAGTTGGCCGGAGATAAACTTATTCTAGTCAATTTGCCCACACCGTTTCAAGTAGATAAACGATGGAAGCAAACATTTGAAGCCGCACATGCGGTGTCTCTAGATATGAATAGTCCGAATAAAAGGATTTCAGAAATAGCTGCTAAGTTGGATATTCCAGTGATTGATCCCGTAAACAAGGCGATTAAATATGTAGAAGATAATGAGATGGTATACCCTTATTTTTATAATGAATGTGATAAACATTTTAATGCGGTGGGATATAAGTTAATGTCACAGTGGATATATGAATCCATAAG
>CAYMST010000070.1:0-6507 GCA_964393115.1 uncultured Roseivirgaceae bacterium
AATATTGCCGCCTGCGTCTCGCACATAGTAGGTATCATCGGTAGATCCATCAGATCTGCTGAACTGCTTTCTGATGCGGTTGCCAGCTGCATCGTAATGAAACTTCACCACATCGCCGTTGGCGTGGGTGATGCGATGGACTTTTCCATAGATGGTCCAGTCAATGTCAGTAATCTGATTGGAAACATCAGCCACCAGGTTACCAATCTCATCGTAGGCGTAGTTATTGGGATCCTGATCCTCTATGTCTTGTGCCCATGTCGAACTAATCACCGCATCGTCCACCGAGGTAAGTTGATTGCTGGATGGATCGTAGTTGTAAGTCAGTTCATCCATGGCTCGCTCTCCCGCAGTCGCGCCGTAAGCACTTCGGGTTAGGCTCAGTAAATTGCCATTGGGATCATAGCTATAACTACTTGAGTAGTCATTTGTGGATTGCCATACATTCGATTGATAGGGCAATAAGCGACTATTCTTAATTCGGTTCAGCTCATCGTATTCAAACCGGTACCCTGTCAGTTCCGTGTAGGTCAAGCCTGATCCGGAAGGTAGATAGACATTGTTTGCCCAGCTACTGATATTTCCATTGTAAAGCTCCCTACCAGTTGCTGCGGATAGATGGTAGGGATTCGATGGGTCAAAGGCCGAACCTGCATTGGTAAAGTCGCCTTCATAATAGCCCAATACCATCCCAAACGCATCGGTCGCTACCATCGATGCTCCTTCACCATCACCACCCGGATCCTGGGTCGGATCTAAGCTTCCATGATTGATTCCCTTCAACCAACCATGAATTGTATAGGAATAATCCATTCCTTGCACTCGATCTTTCCCAAACACTTTCCTCCTAAGCGGCCCATGATCGAAGTAGCTATAGCGAGCATCTTGCTCCCAGATGTATCCGTTGTTAGAGGTAGCTACCGCTATAATACGATTATCCTCATCATACCCATAGTGATGAAAAAATGGGACTACACTTTCTTCATTGAAAGCAACCCCTTTCACATTGCCGCTTATCAGGTCGTACTCATAACGAAGGTAGTTTTTGTCCAGGTCAGGAATGTCCTGAACCAGCCATTCAACATTGCCATGGGGATCGTAACTATAGTGCGTGGCACTAACTTTCCCATCCTCATTTACAGTTTCAGCGTAACTGACCCGGTTCCTTAGATATTCCTGTGGAATTGCATAGTACATTTCACCTGAAGCTTCAGAGTAAAAAGTTCTCGTCTGTTCATGTGGGTTCTCTGCCGAAGTAGGGAACTGATCTGCGATGGGCAGGTTGTTTTTATCCAGGTCTAGCAAGACTTCATCTGTGAGATCTGCAAAAGAGGATACCCCTACTCCCAAGTCCGCTTCCCCTACTTCTACCATCCGACCCAATCTGTCGTACTTGGTGTAAGAGAAGTGACTTTCATTTAACTGCTTTTCATTTTGGGAGAACCGCATCTGCCCTTGATTATTGTACGAAAAGAAGGTCTCGCCACCATCAGGGCTTTTCTGCCGGGTCAGCTGTCCCCAGTTGTCGTAGTCATATTCGGTCACCAGACTATGTGAAACTGACTGGCTCCTATCGACCATGCCGGAAAGTGGGTTCACACCTTTAGGAGGAACCGTTCTTACCAGGTTTCCTGCCCGATCATAATAGTATAAGGTGTAGTGATATTGCTGAACGTCATACGTCACTGAAACTTCATCCTCAAGCAACTCACCCGTTCGGCAATACATATCAAATTCACTATCCAACACCGCAAGGTTGTTGTCCACACAAATTTCAGTTGTTTGTCGTAAAGCGTTCCCCATCGAGGAGCTTGCAATGCTAGCTGTACTCACCTGTACCGGATCTGATGGTGCTACGTCCTCCGCAAAGGTTTTCCACCTAAAAGCGATATTGTAGGTTCGGGTGACATCGGGCTGTTCCACCGTCTGAGTATTAGTACTTTCCAGGATACATCCCTTTGCATCCGTCACTCGAATCAGGTAATCGCCAGGCTCCACATCATTGGTCGTGGTTGTTGAGATGGCCGTACCTGAGGAAGCGATGATATTAGGATCCACAAACATGACTTCTTCAACCACGTTCCCCTGTATCTCCAAAAGCACCAGGTTTAACGACTCCTCGTCGTCGATGATCCCATCGTTATTCACGTCTACGAAGTTGCCAGCTTCATCCAATAAATTTCCAAAACCGTCCTTCTTGTACTCATAGGTAATTTCTTGAGTGAAACGAATCCACTCAAACAGGTATGGTTCCGTTCCACCTGCATTAGATAGCGTAGCTACGACGTCACAGCTCAGATTAGTAGGTCCTTGAGTGATGGCAACGAGGCTGCCAACCGGCGTCGGCTCAGCGATGGTAAATGGAATACTTAAGGGATCACTGCACCTTGAGTGAAAAACCTCAAAGGTGTAATCTCCTGCCGAGAGACCAGAAACACTCGATAAAGCTGAGATTTCGCTACCAAATTGATCAAGCCAGCTATATCGATAACCAGGAACACCGCCACTCACAAAGGCTGTGGCTCCACCGTCACTATCTCCATTGCATGTAACATCTGTAGTTCTTAAAGTAGCAATCAGTTGAGTTTCTATAATTTCTACAGAAATTCCACCCCTGGAACAGGAACTAAAGCGCGGATCGGCACTAGCAATCGTGACCTCATATTCGCCTTCTTCCAGCGACAAGGCAATCGGACTGGTCAGGTTTGGATGCGATTGATAGGGAGTCTTGTTGCCATTCTCATCTACTGCTTCAACATTCACGGTGTATTGGTCCAATGATCCGGAAGGCGTCTTTGCTGTCACTTCCAGTGATGCATCAATAATTACTTCCGAAATCTGTCCGTCATCGCAGATCACAAATGGACCAGTCACTCGATTGCCATCCAAATCGTACTGATAAGGAGATGAAGTGCTTAAAGTCGCTTTGTATTCATTCAGATTAATCAACCATGATTTAGGACACTGATTACCCGTTGTGACGTCATCCAGCAATACCAGCTCATAATTCTGGGTATAGGGCAGTTCAAGATCTTGACTGGCGCCATTCAGTGGAAGAACCAAATCACCAAAAGTGGCATTTCCAGATGCATATACTACACCGTCCGTCACTCCAACAATCTGGTAGTTATAGTCTCCAACACCTTGTGGAAATAGTCGATCTACGGTAAATTCCACAAAGCTAGTCTCACCGCTGCCGACGGTGGCTCCACAGCTGATACTTGACGCCGTGATCTCTGCAAAAGGACTGCCGTCAGCAATACTAAACGTTGCGAAGGAAACACAGCCGCTGATCGGATGCGTCGCCTCTACTGTGTAAGTACCTTCTCCAAACATGCTAGGAAGCACATCAGCATCTTGCACTGTGTTGCTAAACAACTCAACGTTGGAGGCAGATAAGATTCGGTACGTTACATTCTCACCTGGCACTCCTGCAAAATTGATCGTCGCCGAACCATCCATTCCGCCTGTGCATGTGATATCCCGTATATCGGTGACAGTTACGGTTACATAAGGCTTATAACCTAAGGTGATGGAAGCTGTTTCATCCTCACAACCTGTGGCATCCGTCAAAATAACACTGTAATCGCCTGGTGTACTGGCAATGTAAGAAGAAAGGGTTGCACCTTGTGCTACCGTAGAGCCTCCCCTTTGCCATTCATAATATGTAAAACCAGCGTTGACATTTAAGGTACGGGTGTCACCCAGGCAGAAGGTCTCGTCCCCTTCACTTATTGTGATGTCTTCACTGTCGGCGAAGTTGTTTTCAATAACCGTGATTGTCGCTTCCTTAAAGCAGCCATTTGCCACGATTTCAACAGTGTAAGTTCCCGACTCCGTAAAGGCTTGCGTTCGGGCATTTTCACCCGCTGATCCCACTTGTGAGCCATTCCTGAACCAGGTATAAAAAATTGAACCACTATATGCTATGTCCGCGCTGTTAACGATGTCTGCTGTAAGGTTGAATTGCTCATTGGGGCAGTTGGTAGCTGTATTGGAGGCTTCGTCATAGGATCCTAAGGGAGAGCTAAAGGTGATCAATCCTTCGTAAGTCTCGTCATAGGTGATTTGAACAATATCTTGAGCTGTATAGTCACTGGAGCAAGCACCTTGTACATTCCAGGACAATTCATACACCCCTGATGTTGGCAGTGTGAGGGTTGGGTCTGGTGCATTAATGCCAGTTCCGGTAAACTGCACATTAGCCGGGTCCACCCCTGCAGGAAATGTTTCAACATCCCAGTAACCGGTGACGTAGCTTCCAGACGCACTTAATGTGGTAGAATTGAAGCACATCAACTGATCCGGGCCAGCATTTGCAGTAACGACCTCTACCAATGGGCTGATGACTATTGCATTGGAAGTGTAGGAACAACC
This sequence comes from uncultured Roseivirgaceae bacterium, assembly GCA_964393115.1. Lineage (GTDB taxonomy): Bacteria > Bacteroidota > Bacteroidia > Cytophagales > Cyclobacteriaceae > CAYMST01. Next base: position 4,378 of record CAYMST010000070.1, read on the forward strand.
ATTATCAGTCATAACTTGGACCGTATAGCTACCAAAAGTTGTGGCAGTGTAATCAATCGTTGTATTATTTCCTGATGCAGGAACCCCCTCTTTTTGCCATTCATAACTCACGTACGATGGATCATTGATCAGACTTAAGGTGGTATTAACTGTGCCAGAGGGGCAATAAGATAATTCATCCAAAGTTGAAATTACGGGTTGGACGAAATCAGGATTGGAAATGACAAAAGGTGTTCTGGTAGTGGCGACTCCATTGACCGTGGCTTGTACATAGTAAGTACCAGCAAGCGAAATCTCAAAGGGTGCATCCACAGACATAGCCGAACCTCCGGTAGGAGTTGTGTACCAGCTCCAGGTTTCGGCTCCACTTAAATTAATACTCGTTGTTTCGCCAGGACAGATCGTAAAATCTCCCGAGAGTACGGCCAAATGGTATTCATCAGAGTATAGTGTTAGCCCTGTTACCCAAGAGTTTGTAACACGATTTCGATAAGTCCCAATATCAGCTACCGATAAGTCAGTCAAGGTCAAAGCAGCGCTCGTTTGACCAGAAACATCAATTCCATCGGTGCTATTTTCCCATTGATACACGTTCTGCATACCTGAAGTAGTGAAGTCCATGCTAATAGCTTGATTCTCAACCCCTACAAAAGACCTGGGTCCGCTGAGTGTAACTTCTTGTGGAGCATGGACAGTCGCAGAATATGTTGGCTGATCTGGTCCCGTCCAATAGGGTTCTAGATCTCCAAAATCGAGGCCATTATCTTCCAGTCTAAAAGTGGTGAAAATATTGGTATTGCTTTGCAACGATACAGGTAACGCAGTCAGTTGATTTTGTTCAACTCTCAAACCTGTAAGCGAGGGAAGGTTCCCTACGGATTCGGGTAGCGCAGTAAGTCGGTTGTCATTCAATGCGAGGAAGGTCAAGCTATTAAGGTTACCTACTTCAGCAGGTATGCTTAGCAGTAGATTACCCGGAGCATAAAATTGACCTAGGTTCTGCAGGTTTCCAATGGACGCTGGCAGTGAAGTGAGGTTGTTATAGCCCAAGGATAAGCTTGTCAAATTTGAGAGATTACCAATAGATTGGGGTATGGAGGTCAATTGATTTCTAAATAGTGCAACAAAATTTAGGTCCTGGCAATTACCGATCTCTTCCGGAATGGAAGTGATGTTATTTACTCCAAATCTGACTGCTCCCAGCCTGCAAAGACTTTCAATCTCTGTGGGTATGGCACCACTCAAATTATTATTGAAGAGGTTTAGATCATACACATCTCCATTATTTACTGTTACTCCATAGAAAGCATCAAAATCATCCGAAGTAACCGTATTCGGATTCAAAGTAAGATCCCATCCGCTATTATTGTTCCAGTTGTCTCCACCTGTTGCATTATAGAATGCAACCAAAGACAGATACTCCTCCCTGTCATTTACATAGCCATTCACGTTGATATTTTTGACAATAAGGCAGGATCCTTTTGATGCTTCTACTCGATAATTGCCCGACTCTATGGCATCCGTCAATACAGGTGAGTTGGTACCCACTGGACCGGAAGGTCCAAACCACTGATAGGAAAATCCTGCATCAGCTGGAATTAAGACAGCAGACAAGTCAAAGGTCTGCGTTTGACAGTAATCACTTTTGGTGATCTCCAGGTCAAAGTCAGAGTAAGTCACTTGAACATTATCCAAGCTTGTCCCACATGTTCCGGTAACTGTCCAGGTCAGCGTGTAGTTTCCAGTAGAAGGCAAGGAAGCGGTCGCTGATGGGTCGGTGTTATTCGAAAAGGTGACGCCTGCAGGACCGGACCACACCCCCGGATAGATAGACGCGTCAGCATCCAAAATGACATCTGCGCTACACACCTCCTGGTCAGGGCCCGCATTAGACACTGCGGGTGCTGCATAGGTAACATTTACATTATCAGTGTCTGTTCCACAAAAGTTGGTCCCAGTAAAACGAAAAGTGTAAGTTCCATATTGAGCATTGGGAAGCGTCACAGAGGTATTGCCTTGTGATGGTGAAATGATAGATGGTGTACCTCCGGGGCCAGAAACAAATTCCCAGGTACCATTTTCATAAGTTCCCGATGCAGTTAAATTAACAACATCTGAACAGATGGTTTG
>CAYMST010000070.1:6524-8497 GCA_964393115.1 uncultured Roseivirgaceae bacterium
CAGGTCATCAAATTCGGAGCCACAACTACTGGTTACTGTACACCTCAATACATATGTACCGTACTGTCCAAATGGAAGTGTAACACTGGTTAACCCAGAGGTAGGGTCCGCAATAACAGGTGTACCGCTAGAAGGTTTGGAAACGACTGTCCATAGGCGATTCGAAGAATTGCTTAAGGCCGCTATGGTGGTTGTATTGGTGCAAATCGTTTGATCCGGACCGGTACCAACATTTAGCGCGTTACTGTAAATCACCTGGACCACGTCTGTGTCACTTCTACAGCTCTTTGTTCCTGTAAAGGAAAACTCATAGGTCCCAGTAGCATCTAAAGTAACTGCTGTGGAATTGGAAGAAGGGTTGGCGATCACAGCACTCCCAGGGCCAGAAATCTGGGACCATGAGCCACTTGTATGGCTTCCTGTGGCTGTTAAATTGATGGCGCTAGTACACACATCCTGATCCAGACCGGCATTGACTGAAATGGGTCCAACATAGGTAATAACCATGTCATCAGAATCAGACCCACAGGCATTTGTTCCAGTGAATCGAAATCTAAAATTTCCGGGGGTGGCCGGAATGGTTACTGACGAAGTCAGCGAGGAGGGACTGCTAATGACGGGAGTACCTCCAGGCCCCGAGATAAAAGACCATGAACCGCTTTCGAAATCTCCACCCAAACTTACCTGGAGTGTAGTAGCTGTTGAACAGATGCTCTTATCGCTCGAAGCTGTAACAGAAACAGGTTGGATTGCCTCCACAAGCAATCCAATACTCAGGCTTTCTACGCCATTAATCGTTTGAGTGGCATAAAACCAGGTATCGTCTGTAAGCGGCGTGGTTGTCGTGTACGAAGTCCCTGAACCCAGAAATACATTGTTGCCGTCGTACCACCTAACCGTGCTATTTGCCACTGCGTTTGCATTCAGCGTCACATTGGTTGGCGCACAGAATGGATCCGGGGATGCGGTAATATCAAGGGGTGGAGATACAACGGTGTAGACTTCGCTCTCCAATGTCAATCCAGTCACCCATGTATTGGTTACTTCACAGTGGTAACTAGCCACCGGATTGGCTGGATCGCTTATTGGAGTATAGGAAAACTGAGTGGCTCCGGGTATGGCCACATTGTTCTTGAACCACTGGTACTGGGAGTTTACTCCTTCATCGGCCACCCAAAGATCGTTGTCACTAAGTGCTGGATTACTAGCCCCAGTAAATATCGGAATGATAGTTTGAGGTGAATATTGGAAGCTGCCGAACGATGTTGACAAGATAATTGACCCTGGGCCATCAAAGACAGGTTCCAAATCCTGAAAGTAAAATCGGTTTTGCAAAATCTCAAAGTACGTTAGATCAATGTTTGCCAGGCTTGCTGGAATGGCTCCGGTCAGTTGATTGTTGCCAAGCCAGAAACGTGGAGTCGGAGCAGTCATATTACCGAACTCTGAGGGAATACTGCCTGAAAGTTGGTTGCTGCTGAGATCAAGTCGAAATCCTGTGTTGTCTCCTTGAGAGAAATTCCCAAAAGAAGTAGGGATGGTCCCTGTCAGTGTGTTGTGACTTAGGTTGATGTAGACAAGATTAGACAGATTTCCTAATTGCGTTGGAATGGACCCACTCATTTGATTGTAGGAGAGCTGCAGTGTTTGCAGCTGTAAAAGGTTTCCAATTTGACTTGGAATCGAGCCAGATAAGTTATTTCGACTTACATCCAAGACTGTAAGACTCGATAATGAAGAAAGTCCAGCCGGCAAATTTCCGGTGAGGTTGTTTCTATTTAGATCTAGTGTCTGAAGACTGGATAGATTACCTAGCTGGGTAGGGATAGTTCCGTCAAGTGAATTATTACTTAAATTAAGTGTTAACAGACTCGTAAGATTACCTAGCTCCTGCGGAATGTTCCCAGTTAAATCGTTTGACGAAAGTATCATTGTCTGTAGATTGGATAGATTCCCAAAGCTTGATGGAATTG
>CAYMST010000070.1:8518-19245 GCA_964393115.1 uncultured Roseivirgaceae bacterium
GTTGTCGAACCGTCCGGACGAATAGCAAAGTGCAGATTCATTTCAATAAGACTAGAAAGATTCCCGAGTTCAGAAGGAAGTGTAGTAAACCGATTACTTTCAAGATCCAATACCTCCAGATTTGACAGGTTTCCAAGCTCGGGCGGTATTGCCTGCAAAAGACAAACACTCAAATCTAACTGTCGGAGATTTGATAAGTTCCCAATCTCCGCCGGAAGGGAATTAATACCTGAACCGTTATAAATATTAAAATGCATATCGAGAATCTCCAGGCTGGACAGGTTACCAAATGAAGCAGGAATGGCACCACTCAATCGATTTTCTGGCATAGAGAGCTCTCTCAAATTTGACAGATTTCCCAACTCCGGAATCACACTTCCAAAAATTGTATTTCGACCTAATAATAAGACTTCGAGTTTTAGTAAGTCACCTAATTCGCTTGGAAGCGTCCCAACAAGATTATGATTTTCAAGATCAATCCGTGTGACGTCTCCGTTGGTAACAGTTACTCCATGCCAGCTATCAAAATCTTCATTTGTAGTCCCATCAAGCCACTCTCCAAATGGAGAAATTCCAGTCCATCCGCTACCGCTGGTAGCATTGTAAAGGGCTTCAAGCGCAGCGTACTCAACCGCATCAGCAACCATCCCTTCGTTAATAGATGAATTTGATTTTTCTGTCAGAGACGAATCCCGTTGGAAACTTGGACTACTTTCAGAAGTACTGAATAGTTGGTTATCATCATTAGCTAGTAGATCAAAAATATCGAGATTATCAGGTTGCAAGAACAGATAAGTATCATCCAATAGGATTTTCGTATGAGCTAGTATTACACTATCGGAATATGTCAACATACCATTGGCGTGGGGGTTGCGGTTAGGCACCAGTATTTTATCTGCCAGGGTCGTGGCTTTCGCTTTTTGGAAACCAAATCCTGAAACAAGAGAGAGTATTACTATGGAAAGGAGCTTCTTCATCTGGTCAATTTTGGCGATATGAAATTGTTTGTGCACTCGCTTAGATTTCTTCTTTTTACTGATCCTCATTCTGCACTTCGACATTGATCATTTTTACTGGTGACTTCGTCTGATCTCCCGCCGAGAATCCATTTAGTGCGGCTGCGCCGTCCACCTCGTATCTTTCTCTGGGAACAAAAGTGCTTCCGCGAGTGTCATTAGTGCCTGCAGTCTCGCCTTCATAAGGCCATGGGTCCGTCTCTCCTTCGCAAAACGACTGGATATCCAACTCAAAATCCCAGCTTTCTACCTGTCTTAGAAGTGTGTATTCGTACCAAGACAAACTATTGATCGACTTATCAATATTTTCCTTTAAATCACAAAACTGAAAGCCTGGCACCAGTTGACGTCCTTGGTAAGAGCTGCTACATTCGATATCATCGGCATAATCATATATCGTTTGATTTTCAGGATCATCTATGATGATAATCGCTGTGCTAGGATACCCTCCTACTCCAAAATTGGTCTCCAAATCCAGTTGGCTATTCGTGATCGTACTCCTGACAGTGATAGGTAGATCGAGCGGGCGACTCCAGGTCTCTTCACAGGAGTATGTGGTCATATTGCACTGCGCCTGACAGGATTGGACCAATTGCTCAAGAATCACCTCGATATCTTCTTCAGGTATTACATTATGCGTCGCTGGATCATCCGTTCGACACCCTTCAATGACATAGCATTTTGCCTCCAAAAGATCATACAGCTTCTCAAGAAACCTCCCTCTTAAATTCTCGCAACCGACCTGGCATTCCGCAATTCTGTTTTCAATCTCTAATTCATAATAAGCAAAGCTTGTTTTTGTAGAACCATCTTGTTTGGTCAAGATCAAGCCATCATACCATTCGCTCATCTTAGCAGCACCGTGTTGTGTATGCAATGCATCGTAAATGTCTTGGTTAATGAGATCGGGGAGGTCAAATACTTCCTGATCTTCACCAGTCGTCTTCTTATAGAAATACCATTGAGAGTTTGCATTAGCAAAATCGTCACAAGTTAGATCAAGTCCTATCACAGTTTGATCATCGTAGGTTGATTGCGGATCATAAGTAGCCAGCATTTCATAGAATGTTAACCGCTGCGCTGCTGTCCAATCTTCATGTGTTTCTGCACATGTTATTCTCCCGGTACCTAAGAAATTATCTACTACCCATCTATTCGGGTCATTAGGATAGTCGCTGTCCTGATAACATCCAGTGGGATTGGTATTTGGGTCCTCACTGCAACAATCGACGACAATCGGCATCCCAGAACCATCCAGGAGTATATTTCCAGTTAAGGGTTCGGTCAGATAGCAATCATTTGGGTCCGTATAACATACAGACTGCTCGATGGGTTGATATAGTGGCAACCCTGAAACCGGATCGATTCTAGCATGTTCTTCATACACAAAGTATTTATAGGCATAGATCGGGTTTTTGATTCTAGGAAATAGGCTTTCTTCAGATTCCACAAAACTATTGCCCTGTTCTACTCTCTTTTTAGGGTCCCAATCACTAAGTGGTACATAGCGGTAATCCCCATTTATGACTGTGACAGGTAAAACTGACTGACTAGTAGGTGCATCGAAAAGATACTGATTGGTTTGATCCATAAACAAATCAAACGGTACCGGTACATTGGTTCCTGGCAAGACATACGTCACGCCCGGTTTAAGGTCTCTAGCAAGAGGTTGTGGGTCAAAAGGAGTTTGGATTTTTGCAAACTTATAACCAGCACATTGGAGAAATTCATCTACCACATGGAATTGTCCTAAAACTGGATCAATCTCTCCATCACCACCACCACCGATTTGGAGTTTTCGCATCTTCTTCGAAATTTTTCGTTTTGCAATCCAGCGGGTTAGGAAGAACCCCTTCCCCTTAAAATTCTGATCAAAATGATTATCATGAACTCCTCGGTCACCATCGTTACGATCATCAAAAGTATTGGACACATTTGTGTTCCCCCCGCTGTCATAGAAGTCAAAAGTTGCCTGGCAGATTTCTTCTTTAAGTCGGGACAGAACACCTAACCAACAGTTGATTAGTTCATCACAAGTATATGGTGCTTCGTCATCGCTGAGGTCTTCATTTAGTTTCGAGTCTATATCATAGCTATCGGTAAGCATGTTATAGATCATTAAGTTAAATGTTCCTTCTGTTTCCCAGCCATCAAAGTACCCTGCGATTTTGGTGCCTGGATTATCTGCCTTAACACCTCGATAGATCAGATCCTTTAATGCCTGCTCACTTGTGAAATCTCTGGTCCCCGCAGGCTCTCCGGCCTGATCAATACAGTCAGCAAAAAATGCCAACATATAGCCCTCGAAATCCGGAAAGAATTCTTGACTAATAGGAGACTGCGCATCTACAATATCGTAATAATTGACTACATTGAAATAGCCATCTAAGCTAGCGTCTTCTGGCAGTTTTAAGTTGGATTCAATTTCTTCACAATCGAGTTCAGGCACCCAACGTATCGGCACATCAATAGATGGACAACAGGGGGTCTCGAGGAACATTTTAGTTGGGTTTCCATTAGTTGAGGGATCATATCCCAAAGGCTCAATGATGAGTGCATAGTCGGGAATATTAGCGTTAGTCAATGCATCAGAATACAATGCACTGAATTGTGCAAACTCTGCATCTGCGAAATCTACATTGAATTTTCCAGACCTGCTGAAACCAACAAGAGTGCCACTATTTACGACATTTGCAAGCTCAAAGATGGCCTGGTTAAATCCGCCAATCTCACTTGCTGTTGTAATGCTTTCCAGCCAATTCGCTATCAGATCGGTAATTGGGTATACTCCATTTTCTATCGTTTCACGGTTTTGGCTTTGGGCTGCCTCGACATTGGTAGGTTTGAGGGTTTTCTCGACAAGGTATGAACCTGGTGGTACAGCTGAAAGGATTACTGGCGGCACCACCTTATAATCGTCACCATCAATTAACTGACAACTTACGCTATTAAGATCAAAATCTTCGTAGATCGCTTGAGAAGAGACAATCTCTCCTTGCTCACTTAAAGTATGGAGTATGAGATCCAATCTAAAATTACAATCGATTTCAGTCTCAACACATAAGGAACTTAGTTGGGGGCACCGAATACTGTAGCCAACATTAACGTCTGTTGGCACGGCGAGAGCCAACCGTTTAGAAGATACAAAGCCACCCTCTTTTTTGAGATTGACTGTGATCTTATCATTGTATGAAGTCGAACCAGGCAAGTTATCGAGCGGGATCAAGTTATTGTCTGCATCTGAAAACACAAGACTGGTCGCAATGACATTTCCTTCTTTCGATGTATAAGTAACGGATGTTGTATTGTTCGGATCAATGGTGACGGTTTTCAACACGCTCTCCCCTGCGGGAGCTTCATCGCCAAAAATTGCAATCAGTTCTTCCTCTGCAGGAGTAGCATATAAATATTTGGTCGTCCTGCCTCCTTCAGTAGCATCCACCGAGTGGGTTTTCCCCACACCAGACTGTTCTCTTACCCTATTTGATCCATCGTTGTAATAGATCGTTCGTGTATACCCAAAGCCTTCTGCATTGGGTATCGACTTGTCCACATTGTCTTTATAGTAAGCGAAATCTGTTCCTTCATCCACTAAATCAGGGTTTCTCAACTTGGCATCGGTGTCAAAATGTTTAGCTTGAAAGATTTCATCCGTTCCGGCAGCTTTCATGAATTCTTTTCGATACGTACTTTGCTTATTTGGGACCGGCACCGGTATCGAAGTGATAGCAGGACGACCAATTTGATCGTACACAGTCTGCTGAATGAGGGTGATGTTCTTAGAGGGCAGGTAAGTCTGCTCCTGCTTGACCTTCAATAGTCCGTCTGCATAGCTTATGTTTTCTTTTACTCTGGTATCTTCCGTATAGACTCGGGAGTAAATCCAATTGGTGTTGTCTTCATTGTCCTCGAAGTAAAAGTACTGAAGGTTTGTACCTGCTTCAGTTAACTCTCTCCTGAGTCCCATCAAATACGAAGACCACTCTCCCCAGTTCCCTGCATTTCCTGAGCCCCCAGGCAGGTATCCTCCTACAGGTCGAATTCTGGCAGCATAAAAGCCAGTACCGCCAGCTAGTCTATGAGTATATTCCTTTTGCATAGGATCGATTAGATCGATGTCTATGGTCAGGGCTTTTCTCCAATCAATGTTTGCAATAATATTATTTTCTTCAACTTTGGACGGGCTCACATTGTGTAGCCTTAGTAGTTGCAATTGGTAGTGTGATACATGGATATCATCGTTCCATGAAAAAGTAACCGTTTTGTCTGGTGAACTCACATTGATGCCAGTAATAGATGATTGAAGTTGATTCACATCATATCCTAGATCAACTTCATATCCAATTCGCATAGCTGCATAAGAATCCAGCAGGGAGTTGGTACTTGAGGTGCTTATCACTTCTAAGACCACTTCATCAAAGCGAACGCGTTCATTTCCATCAACCGTTTCTTTAAACCCATCGAAATCTACAATCACATAGGCCTCGGGCTGACCTTCATTTATGGCTAGGGTATAGGGAGAAGACTGAAAAACCAGAGGAGCTACGGCGGAGCCTTCGTCTAAGGCGGTCAAATTGAACGTGACACTGAGTTCGAAATTTTCTCCACCAAAAAAGAACTCATCCCCCAAATCCAGACTTACTTTGAGAAAGCCATCCTCTATTTTCCGATCTAAGGTCATTGGAGTCTCTTGAAAATCAAGGGTAAAGGAGATCGGGGGGCCGGAAGAAAAACCTCCAGCGGTAGCAAAGTATTCTACCTCTTTTTCAAGATGCTCAATGTTTTGGGCATGAATCGCTGACTGAAAGCAGAAAATTAGGTAAAGGGTGGTTATTATGTATTTCATAAATAACAAATATTTTATCGATCAATCGATCTATTATCAATGATTTCGTAACTACTAAATTGTTCTACAGCCCGTTTATCATCTCTAAGCACATAAGAATAGGCCGTTTTGTTTTTCCAATTTTTGACATCCAAGTCAATAGATTCGTATACCATTCTCTGATGTAGAAACTGATGAGTGCTTACATAAGAAATTCCTACCTCTTTCAAGCTTTCTTTTTCATCAAATAGAAAGGATACGCTACGGATTTTTTCTTTAGCTGTAAGTAGCTGATCTGGGATTAGCATCACTTCTACTCCAGTATTGCTAGGGCGGCATTCCACTCGCTGATTGGTGGTGAGAATGGATTCCTGCAACTGAATCAACTTCTCATATTGTTCCGTATGATTGATCTTAAAAGAATTCCTGCGAATAATCTTCTTTTGAGGATGGATGACTACAAACGCGTCTTTAGAATCTTGATACACTGAAATGGTCGAACTCTCAAATACATATTGCTCCTTATTTACAAATAGTGAACTCTCCACCTGCAGGTCTGATCCACCTTCCCTCAGGGGATTGTCCTTATAAAACATCTTCATAGCCAAGAAATATGTCTTACCTTCCTCCAGCTCAGAGAAGGATTTCATCTTGATAAAATGAGCTTCCAGTAGATTGAGACAAGTTTGTTGAGGTCCTTGTAGCAGCAGCATTAGATATGTTCCGACCAAATATTTCATTGCGCGTCTGTTCTGAGTTCCTTAGGTAGGTTATATTGAGTTTCAGTGACTGTTTTTAGCCCTCGCTCTGTTTCAATACTTCTGCTGATCAGCTGCCCTTCGTCGTTATATTGATAGTAGATACCGAAATGCTGATCGTCAAATTCTACCATCAATCGCAGGGATTGGACGTCGTATACATAACAGTTACCCTCAGAGTCGTAGGGTTGAAAGCGGACGTCATCTACCATAATATTTTCATTTAGAATTCCGTCAGTCTTTTCTAAGGTAACCTGCAGATCATTGCCTTCTCCAATGGCAGCAAAGGCGGTATTCGCAACTCGTGCAGAAAGTAATACCAATTCTCCGGTTTGAGCAACTTTGGAAAGAGTGACTCGTTGAGCTCCAAAACCCAATTCCAAATCATCAGGAAGCTGGTTGCCAGCTTCATGAAACCAACCCATAAAAATTCCTCCGGTGGAAATTAAATGTGCGTCCACTTTCAGACCTGAGATCAAATCATCTCCCAATGTGATTGGTTTAGATCGAAGTCCAGAGTGAGCAATCCCCTCATTTTCCAGCGAATACTCGTAGTCTTCAAAATAGATGGTGTTGTGGGCCGCATTTGCTGCAATCATGGAGGGTAAATGCTGTGAATTTGAAGGCTTGAATAACGCAGCACTGTGAATATTCAACACGTCCCTTTCCTCAACAGGCTGTCCGTTGGGATTGTAAAGAAGAACTTCAGAAGTGTTGATCCAATTCGCATCGACTTGAGATTGATTGTTCCAATCTCTGTCCCAGTCGAATTGTGAAATCGAGAATGTGCCCGAGCGGTATATCTTATCCCTGGCATCTGATGTGGCAAGGTTGTCAGACTTATATACATAGCTCCTCTTGGGTCTCCACACCTCATTGAGTTTCTCAATGGCAGCATTGGAAAGGTTATAGTGATTTTCTATTCGCTCGTTCGGCCAATTCTGAGTATACGCCCCGTCAAACCAATCATTACTAAATGTCTGCACAGAGGCACTAAGAACGTTAGTCGGATTTTGAAACCAGCTCCCCCATCCTGATGCGGGCTCTGCTCCATAAACGGTAAAGGTGGCTGTATTGTCACTGAGTTGATTCTTGTATTCATCAACGTCTGATCCATTAATTCTCGCGGTTGATTTAGGACTCATAGTTTCGTATTGACTCAGCCAGGCAGCAGGCAATTTCAATTGGTATATTGAACCATCATGTTGGATGCCATCGAGTTCCAGGTCATGAAACCCGTCAGCGTTTCTGGTGAGCATGGGCTTACCAGTCTGGGAGTTGAATGCAATGTTTTCCTGAGTATGATAAATACCATCCTGGTAAGTAGTGACACTTTTTTGAATCACGGGATACTTGATGATTTTTGTGGTAGCATGGGTCGCTAACACATTCTCCTGCATAGAGAACGACGGCCACAGGGTGACGAAAATAGGAGGCAGAAATGATATGGTCACGCTAATGTCGAGTTCTACGTTAAAATCAATGGTCTTGTCTTTTATTTTCTTGGACTCAAACGCCATCTCCATTTCTTTTCCCGGAAGATCCATGTACTCCTCAATGGTACTATTGGTCTGATCCCACCTAAACATCCGGATTTCTTCTCCCGGTTTATAGTACTCATACTGTTGCTGTGATACAATGTAAGTGTTTAACTGTCTGTATTCACCGCTAGCCTCATCATAAAGGTATTGACCGGCATAATTCGATACGACCCTTGGTTGTCCATGCATGTCATTCATCAGAAAACGAAACCCCTGAGACGTAAAAGCTTTTGTAGTAGAGTAGTTAAAAACACCCGCAGGTATTGTCAGAAAATCTTTCTCGGTGTCTAGCGTGGTACGTACTACTCCACTCTTATCTTCGTCAGGGTCCAGTCCTGTATAAATACCGTCAAATGGAAATTCCTCAGCAGTATGAAATTCATGTACGGTAAATCCATTCCCAGTAGTACCAGAGTGAATATTCTTTACAATGACCCTACTATGTCCGATGGATGCAGCAGGTAGGACAGATTCTCCCAAGGGACCTTCAGACTGCTTTTTATCCTCTCCGGCAGTGATCCTATTTAAGAAACTTTGATCTTTTCTAGCAATGAAATTCACTAACGGATTCTCTTCACGGGCTGCTGAGGGTTCGTTGGTTGCTACGCCGCTACTTGTAAACCCATCTTCTTTTACATACACGTATTCTGTCCCATATAAAGAAGGATCACCCGTTTCCAATCCTTCATCATAAAATAGCAACTTCTTAACTCGGGCACCTGTGGCCTTTTTCGCTAAATTCATCGGAAGGCGCAAGAAAGACAGGGAATGATTTATGGTGGAGCAAACGCTTGATTTAAGGTCAGGAACAAAGAAAAAGAGCTTGCCATCCAGTGTCATTTGAGCCATCATCAAAACACTGATAGGACCAATTCCACTGTTTCCATTGTTGGCACGATCTATAATCGCTTCTTCATACCGCAGCTCGTAACTCGTTTCCACGCAGTCCGAGTTGTCGAGTTTTCCTTGTTTTTGATTTGAAACCAGTTCATAGCAGGCATGTCGTGGAATAGAGCCATTCGAACCACTTGAGCCACTTTTGTTTTGAAGCCTGATCCTGATGCTGTAATTCACATTGTCATTGGTGACCACCTCAGCAGTTTCGAAATTTGCATATCCGGTAATGTATTCAGACCTGCAGTCGTCTATGGACGGGTTATTTCCTTTCAATGCGTAAAGAAATTTGAAGTATACTTTGTCTCCGGAAGTTGTAAAATGATCTTCAATCTTATCCCGCAGAGCCCCAACCATCTGTTGATCACTTGGATCAACACCAAAGTCCTCTACATTGACCACGTAGTAAGGGTTTTGATCATAGCCTTGGTCTCCGCTTTCAATTAAGCTCGCCATAGCCATAACCTCTCTGTTTTGAACTTTGGCGTAATCTTTTTCTTCGTATTGCACATTAATTCTACCTCCCGAAGGAAGGGTAATCTGCTTCAAGTGCCATGCTGCTGGGTCATAAAGTTCTTCATAGTAGTTGTCCTGCAGTCTAGCTCCTTGATCTACCCATGGAATGCCATCTTCTTTACGTTCCTCCGCATTACCCATTGGGTTCCCCCAAGGCCCTAGCAAATACGGAGAATAGATCGGGTTTTGTATGGACTCGGGCAGGTCCTCAAAGGCCGCAAAATGTTCCTTTCCGGCGTCAAAGGCAGATGCTTGGGGATAGTTGTACTCAAATTTGTAAGGGCTAATTTTTGCCGGTGACGTTCCATTGTATTCAAACCAAACTTTTCGTAGCGTCAGCTTTCCGACCTCTTCAGCGATTACAGTATTGGAATTATTGCTATAGTCAAAGCTACTATTAACATTGTTTGGAACGTTTGGCACCAAGCTATAATCGTATTCGAACCTTACTACTTTCAGTGGTTTTTCCCACACCGGGATCCCATCCCGATCCTTTACAAACAGAACAATTTTATCCAGGTACTCTAATTTGGTGGTCCCTTTTAGATTTCCGCTCGCGGCTGCTGGGTCAGATGAGTTGGTCACCTCTGGAGCCCCTAGTCCATCCTTTCGGTCAAACGACCCATCTTCTACAGCCTTACCGAGCATGTAGGTCAAGTTGAGTGATCTCAATTCTGCGGCCTTGGTAGTTGTCAGGGTACCCTCTAACTCCAACAGAGTAATGAGGTCTGTTTTGTTCGTAACAAAAAAAGCAGTGTGGGTTTTAGTGTCAACGGATTTTAGATATTTGATTTCCTTTTCACCGCTGATTACTGAACCAAGGTCATCTTTGGTATCAGAAATTGCATTCTGACTGTAGAGCAATCCTGCATAAGGAGTCCGGTACCTATACCAACCGGACATTCCCTCTCCATAAACGGAGCGATATTGGAAAGAAGTCCACCCCCCAAAATCACCAATCGAAGGACCATTATTATCGACATCTACATAGTTGGGCGAAGTAATGCTACTCAAAAGAAAGTTGTTCACATATGGCTCATTTCGAATCTCTCCCAGAACAGAGCGGTGTACGTCCTTATTCAAATCTCTTACATCGTAGTTGATGGGTTCAGCAGTTTCTTTGCCTAGACGCAATTCATTGAAAGTGAGGAAGAGGTTATATACTGGTGTAGCGCTT
>CAYMST010000071.1:0-19118 GCA_964393115.1 uncultured Roseivirgaceae bacterium
CATCTTGAAAAAATTATAAATGGACTGCAAACTAGAAATAACTATTAATTCAAGTGAATTGTCTGATTAACTCTTAAGGTATCCTATTCTAGGATCGACAAGGTGTTGCATAAAGAACCTAGAAATATGATATTCAAATCTAATCTTTAAGATGATGTGTATTATTCACGTAATTTGTACGTTTATTGGTAAATAACTATATTTAAAGAATGCTTATTTCTCTTATATGATTTACATAACGACTAAACCGATACTTAAGAATTTGATTCTGCTCTGTATTATATCGATATCATTTCATTCCATAGCACAGCGAAAACAACTGATTAAGAAGAATAAAATTTCCTTTTCTTCTGTAAAACCTTCCGGTAAAACACTGCGTAATTGCTGGAATGCCATCGGTATAGACTCGTTGGACAATGTATATGCACTTTTTGGCGATGGTGAATCCACTGAGGATTTTATGATTTTCAAGCATTCTACATCACACGGTAAATCTGACTATTTGGGAAGTGCCATTTCCATACTAGGAGCCGCTAATAATTATATCCAAAGTGAGGAAGTACCAAAAGGACATTCCGATATTCCTTTTTACAAAGGACAGATGTACTTTGCTACGCAACCATTTCATGACATTACCATAAATAATATCGACGAATTCGGGGATCACAGAGGATCCCACGTATTACGGTATGACTTAGCTTCTGATTCCACTGTTGATATAAGTGCACCTCTTGACAACGGCGTAATTCAAGAAGAGCAAGGTATCATTGCCATTCAACCTATGCCTTCTTTAGATCTAATGGTAAGTCTTAGTCATCCTAAAGGGGATTTAATATTTTATTCCGTTAATGGTGATTCTATCAACCGAATTGTACCCGGTCCAAAAGAGGAATTCGAAAGGGTAGCTCATGTTCCACGAACGATGATCACTTATGATGATAAAGTGTTTTTCGCTATGGGTTGGCAAGACGCCTACTTATACGTTTATGATTACGGTTTAGACTCTTTAATTAAAACGAACACTAAATCTACTGGCGGTTTTTGGAATGGTAAAGTAGAAATGAAAGAAGATGGATTAGCATACGTTTCTACGGTATTGGGCAACTTATATGAGGTAGATCTGGTTAACAATACGCTGGATTTTGAAATTAATCTATTTACCGGAGGTAGCGAATTTCACAATAGAAGAGCTGTTTTCAAAAATTATTCTTTAGGGCTAACAAAGGATAAATCAACCATAACTTACATTCCGAGCGGTGTATCACGCAACTATGAATCTGAATCTTTAGTTAGCGAGGGAGACCTCTGTGCGTATAATATCAAAGGCAAGAAAATTTATACCATTGCAGAAATAGATCCTAGTCAAGTATACACTGGTAACCATGTTACTGATAAACAGGGCAATATCTATTTTGCACATCATGATTACGACAATGACGGAGGGGTCTATCAACTGTCGCTGGAAAAAGATAGTGATCCCAACTATTTTGTCACCTCACTTCCATCAAGTACTAAAATCAATGAAAGTATTGATCTAAGAAGTGTTTTCAAGTACCCTTCTGATATCGACCAAATTAACATCACAATTACCACAAATAACTCAGAAGAGCGTTTTCAACTCGATTGGTTACCCAGAATTCATAAGTTGACCTTTGAGGAAGGAGGTGAACATACTGTTAAGATTACGATAACAGATGTTTTTGGTGATACCTATACCCGGGAGCATTTGGTTGATGTCATACAACCTATTGTTTCCTCTATTTCCAACAACCCTTTAGCCCTCCAGGCATATCCAAATCCTGTTACATCGGTTTTACATGTAAACTCTCCATCAGATAATACGCTTACCATCACGTCGATAGATGGAAATATTTTATCGCAACGGCTTATTAACAAAGGTCATCAGATGATTGACATGCGCAGTTATAATTCGGGTATATACTTTGTAACCTCTGAGTCGGGAAATAAAACCATTAAAATTATTAAGCAGTAGCCGCTTTTAAGTGCCCATCATTTTGCATCACTAAGCATACCGTTGGGCACTAGTTTAAATTCGACTCGTCTATTCTTTGCCCTACCAGCATAAGAGGAGTTTGAAGCAATTGGCTTAGTTTCTCCAAAGCCCTCATAACTCAATCTGTCTCCATTGACTCCCTTATTTTCTAAATACTCTTTGGTAGCTTTAGCTCGCTTCTCGCTCAACTTCAGGTTTACATTAGCGTCACCACTGCTATCCGTATGTCCAGCAATTTTTAAATGAAACTGCGGTCTCTCATTCATAATTTCTACTATTTCATCCAGAATTGAATAAGACGCTGACTTCAATATTGCCTTAGAACTTTCAAACCGAATGCCAGTAAGTGCTTTCGCAAATATCTCTTTAACCTCTTCCTCTTTCTTTGGGCAACCCTTATTCTGTACTGATCCCATTTCATTGGGACAGTCATCGTCACGATCCAAAACCCCGTCTTTATCAGTATCAGCCACTAAGTCGGCCAACCAATTCATGGACAGTATTTTCAATCGCACATTCTCTCTCGCACAAATCATCTGAAAATCATCTTTTGAAAGATTTTGTGCCGATTCATTTTTTATACCTAGCTCTAACCTTTTCATCAATATTCCGGCTTGGGTAAGGCGTTTTTCTATTTTTTGAAACCGATCATCTTCTCCATCACCATTTTCGTCCACTTTTTTCTCCAGATACAGTCCTACTTTAGTGGTTATATTTTCCATCATAATTCGGCGGACATTCTGAATTTGCATTTCTGTATAGTCATGATCTGGCATTTCAGTAGATACAAATGGAACATCATTGATAGGAATGCTAACATCCTTATCCACCTTTGTCATTTGTATTTGTATAGTCTTATCTGAAACTTTCGATAAATCAAATATTTGAACGGGTGTCATATATCCGTTAGCGTTTGCTTGTATTATGACTTTATCATCGGCTAAAAATTTGTGAGCTGCGCCATCACTAGTGGTAACATGATTAGACGTTTCACCTTCTCGTCCTGTTGATATAGTTAAGCTAGCATGTTCTATTTGCAGTCCAGATTCATCTAATACCACAATCTGATATTCTAAACGAGGATCCGGTTTGTACTTTTGAGATAGCTTCACCATAAATATATCTCTGGATCCCGCAACAGCCGAATCATTATCGCTAACGAAATATGCATAATCGCTATTCTTACTAAAACTAAAGTAAGCTTCGAAATATGGTGAATTAACGGGTGTACCTAAATTTTCTGGCTTTGACCAGTTTGTCCACGTATCATCTAACCTTTTGCAAAAGAATATATCGCTTTCGCCCATGGAGTTATGGCCATAAGACGCGAAGAAAAGTCCTTCATTGTCTGGAGATAAAAAAGGGGCAAATTCTGCAAACTCCGTATTGACGGTCATTCCTAAGTTAATTGGATGTGACCACTTATCACCATTTAATCTTTGACTTACGTAAAGGTCTTGATCTCCTAAGGACTCTGACGACTCTATGGCTAATAACAAAAATTCTCCATCGCTAGAAAGCGCGTAATCAGAATAAGGACTAGAGTTTTGAAAACCCTCAATTTTAATAGGAGTAGGAGAAGTCCAGGATCCATTCATACGCTTAGAAATAGCTGCTACACCTAGGTCCCCAGAATTCGAGTAGCCATCGATCAGTAAAAATGTACTACCGTCATTTGAAATAGAACTGATTCCATTAGGTTCTTTATTATTCAAGGGCGTACTCACATTTTTAATATCAACCCACTTGCCATCTTTCATATGACCAACGTATATGTCCTGTGCATCACGTTTTCCATTTGTATTTCCTGGATAATACTCTCTGGTAAAATAAAGTGATGTTAAATCATCTGTCAGTATCGGTTTACCCTCGTTATAGGATGTATTTATATGATTACCTAACCGAATTAATTCGATGTCCTGCGACATTACATCATTACAGCAACATATCATCAAAAAACCCAAAAAATGAATGCACCACCTCATAGCCTTGTATTTGATAGCATATTACGGATAAAAGAAAAGCTCATGCGAAATAAAACGTCGAGAGTATCGTTTCAGATGGTATTTGAACACTTTCACCCGTTGTGTGAACCATATCTATATTTTCTGAGCGATTATAAGACCATTAAACAAGAAGCATTATTTAAGTAAGCCTCACCAGAACTAGAATTTTGTGTGATAATCAAAACTTTATAACTGAATTGTCCGGATTTGTCAGCAATTTTGATTTCAAACACTAAAAACATAATCTAATTATCATGTTCGCGAATAAATGGATCTTTATAGCCATCTGCCTATTAATCAATTATTCAGAAGTATCTGCACAGACTATTAACATCTCAACTGACTTGATAGAAGTTAGCATTAGTTCCAAAGGTGCTGAGCTTCGAAATTTAATTTATAAAGGTTCGGAATATATGTGGCAAGGTCAAGATGGGGTCTGGGGAGGAACATCACCTGTATTATTTCCTGTTATAGGGCCAACACTCAATGGTGAATATGTGCATGAAGATAAGACGTACAAAATGCCGTTTCATGGTTTCGCCTTGACTTCATCATTTAGAACAGTTGAAAAGTCTGAAAACAGTGTGACGCTCAGGTTAGAATCAGACTCCAGTACCCTCAAAGTATATCCTTTCGAATTCGTTTTTGAAGTAAACTATACTATTATTAATAAAAAACTATTAGTAACCTTCTTTGTCGAAAATCCAGCCGACGTTAATCTCCCTTTCGAACTAGGATTTCACCCTGGCTTCAATTGCAATGGCGGCTTGACAAACTGCCATGTTTCATTCTCAGAAGGCCCATTGCTCTATAGAAGTCCATTGAATGATAATGGTAAAATGGAACGCTTCAAAACAGTATTCCCTTACACCAATAAAAAGATCCCTTTGTTTCCTGAGTTATTCAAAGATCGAGCAGTCATACTCAGTCCTGTTCCCAAAGGGGCAATTAACCTAGTACATCAAGACTCAACGTTCTTACGCCTAACCATGGATCAACCCTCACACTTGGCACTTTGGTCACAGAATGATCCAAAAGCCGAATTTATCTGTGTCGAACCTTGGCTTGGGCATTCGGACTATTACAACTCTACTAGCGAATTTTCTAAGAAGGATGATATGGTTAATCTTCCTCCTAAATCGAGCTATACCTATCGTTATGGTATGGAAGTTCAATAACCCAATAAGAAATAACCTTTACTTCATAAATCAGCTGAAAATTATCTTAATAATTAGGTATTTACCTGTATTCTTGCAGGTAATCGAATCTGAAACCCAAATTCTGAAAAGCAATAAAATCCCGGTCTTCCCGGTAATCACGATAACTATTTAAAACAAAAACTATTAATACGATGCGAAACCACTCCTTATTAGCCACAATTTTAATTGTGCTTGTGCTATCAAGTTGTGCCACCAAAAAAGTGGAAGAGCAGTCTTCAAAAAAGGCAAAGCGTCCCAACATCATTTTTCTCGTAGCAGAAGATTTCAGCCAGCGATTGGCAGCTTATGGTGATAGTCTAGCTTATACGCCTACCATTGATAGTATTTCTTCTGTCGGTACTGTCTATAATTCTGTATTCACTACTGCCGGAGTATGCGCGCCAAGTAGAGCGGCAATTATTACCGGTATGTACTCAACAGCTATAGGAACTCATCATATGAGGCAAGCAGAAAGTGTGATTCCTATGCCCGGAAAGCCTAATTATAACGCAGTTCCCAGGCCCGATATAAAAGCATTTCCTGAAGTCCTCCGAGAAAACGGTTATTGGACAGCAAGTTATACCAAGACGGACTATCAGTTCGGAAAACCGTTTACTATCTGGGACTCTGTTTATGAAAGTAGTACGCATGCTTATTGGAGAGACCGTGAGGACGATTCACAGCCGTTTTTCTGTTATTACACCTTTGAAATAACACATGAGATAAATGTGTGGCCAGACTGGAGAAAAGAAGAATTTTTTAAGGAAAAAAACCTTGACCCTTCGAAGCTTGCAGAAGACGCCGTTAAAAGACCAGCGCTTGACGAGAAATATTTTGTAGACCCTAATGATGTTACGCTTCCTCCATATTATCCTGATACTAAAACGGTTAGACAAGATATCGCAAGACACTACACCAATGCTGCGAGAATGGATACGCAGATCAAAACTGTATTGGCTAGTCTTAAGGAAGACGGTTTATTAGATAATACGATTATCATGTTCTTTGGTGATCATGGTGATGCTCTACCTAGAGCTAAACGATGGATATACGATTCAGGAATTAAAATTCCATTAATCATTAGTGGGCCAGGAGTGAAAAATGGAGTGGACGAGCAGTTAATCAGTGGTGTAGATTTAGCCCCAACTGTACTTTCACTTGCCGGCGTTGAAATTCCAGATAATATTCATGGAAAAGCATTCTTAGGGGCACAAAAAGCTGACTCTGTCAGAAAATATGTGTTTGCAGGTAGAGACAGAATGGATAACAAATACGATATGATCCGTGCAGTACGAGATGATCGTTATAAGTTTATTAAAAACTATGATCATGAGAAACCTTACACGCAACCCATCGAGTTTATGTATCAAATGCCTATGATGCGTGAAATTTTAGCTCTAGAAGAAGCGGGAAAACTTAATAAAACCCAATCCTACTGGTTATTCGATACTAAGCCAGAAGTAGAATTTTATGACTTGGAAAATGACCCACATGAGCTAAATAACCTTGCTGCTGAGGCGCAGTACAGCGACAAAATAGCAGAAATGGAAAAAGAACTAAAAGCGTGGCAAGGTGAGTTCGGTGATCTTGGTTTCGAAGATGAGTTCAAAATGGCCGAGCGTATGTGGCCTGGTATGGTTCAACCAGAAACCGCTAAACCAGAAATTACACAAACTGACGATCATAAAGTAGCGATTTCCAATAGTACCGAAGGTGCCTCAATAGGTTATCAAATTTCTGGACAAAAAGGATGGAAGCTTTACACAGAACCTATCGCTTTACAGGCAGGACAAACTCTTAGTGCTAAAGCCATTAGATACGGATTCAAAGAGAGTGCTGTTACCCAATTTAGTTTAAATTAAGACTGTTATTGTTCATAAAGTCCGTTTGGAGCAGTTAGCTCCAAACGGATATTGCTTAACTACTGTATCGCATTTACTATACCTTTTGTCAAACCAGATTACTACTATTCCTAACTAAAAGAATTTTGTCATCGAGTCAATAATACATCTAGTTACCACGAAGTCTAACAACACCCGACAAAATAGTTCACAGAGGAAATAATTGTTTGATATCTATCAAATGAGTAAATCTTCTACCTAAAATAAAGTTGACGAATAGAGATTGGTCTCTCATTTATAAGTTTCAGATCTTTTCCTAAAGCCAAGACAAGGTTGTTGTTGATATTTCCTATTTGAAATTCTTTCACAAAACAGCCAGTTTAAACCGTACTTCGCAGAATCCTATATCAGTGCTTAAATAGACTTCATATAAGTATAATCAGTGCAATGTTTCTATGTATTTATGACATAGATTGTTTTTGTGCTATGCGTGTCTTACTTTTGAATAAGTGTGAGTACAACACTATATTAGTTTGTATCCGTTGAAAGTTCATCCGTCCATACATAAGATATCTGATACCAGGGTAACCCAACAATCTTACGAAGCCACACATACGGCGGATTGTGCAATTTTCGGGTTTTCAGAAGACCAACTCCAAATCCTTCTCGTCAAGAGAGATATTGAACCCTATAAAGGAAACTGGATGCTGCCAGGTGGTTTACTTGATGAAGGACAATCATTAGAACAAGCAGCGGCTAAGACATTAGACGATCTATTAGGCTTACGAAGTATTCAAATTCGTCAAATAAAAACCTATAGTGACATACATCGTCATCCTATAAAACGAGTCATTACAACAAGTTTTTACGCCTTGGTCAAACCCGAAAGCTTGCGCTTTCAAGCACAAGGATATCTCTCCGATGCACAGTGGCAAACTGTGAGCTCAATAAATGGCTTAGGATTCGATCACTCTGAAATACTTCGTGATGCCATTTACAAACTTCGCCAGGACGTAGTTTTTAATCCTTACGGGTTCGAATTACTTCCTGAAAAATTTACCTTAAAGGAACTCCAAGATTTGTATGAGGGAATACTGGGCGAGGAACTTGATCGTCGTAATTTCAGACGTAAAGTGCAAGCTCTTAACCTAGTAACTGAGACATCCGAGAAAAAAACAGGTGTCAAGGGAGGACCAACACTGTTCGTCGCTAACACGAATTTGACCTCTTACAATCCACTATCAACCAAAAGAAATAATTAACTGATACACCAATGATATACGAAGAACGATACGCCGCTAATCCGGAATATGTAAAACAACTCGACACTGATGGGCTTAGGAAAGAATTCCTAATACAGAATTTATTCCGTGATGACGAAATTTATCTGGTTTATACCCATTATGATCGTTATATGGCAGGAGGGATCAAACCCGTCAGCAAAGCCTTAAGCTTATCTACCATAGATCCATTGAAAGCCGAAAACTTTCTTGATCGTCGTGAGCTAGGAGTAATTAACGTTGGCGGAAGCGCCATTATAACGGCAGATGGAGAAGAATATAAGGTGGATTGTAAAGAAGCTTTATATCTAGGAAAGGGTAATAAAGAGGTCTCATTCAAAAGCATAGATTCCAATAATCCCGCTCTTCTTTATGTGAATTCGGCACCAGCGCACCATTCATATCCAAATAAAAAAGTAGGGTTTTCTGAAGCTGAAACAGTAGAACTAGGGACTGCTGCCACATCCAATGCCCGAAAAATCAATAAACTAATCGTTAACTCCGTGGTAGAAACTTGCCAGCTTCAAATGGGCATGACTCAGCTTAAAGAAGGTAGCGTTTGGAATACCATGCCATCGCATACTCACAATCGAAGAATGGAGGTGTACTTTTACCTCGACGTTCCCGCTGACCAAACGGTGTGTCACTTCATGGGACAACCTCAAGAAACACGCCATGTTTTCATGCAGAATCATGAAGCCGTCATTTCACCTCCATGGTCTATACATAGTGGTTGCGGTACCTCAAACTACACTTTTATATGGGGGATGGCTGGAGAAAATCTAGATTATGGTGATATGGATACCGTACAACCCAACGAACTTCGATAGCTATGTCGACACAACTATTTGATCTTAAAGGAAAGACTGCACTTATCACTGGAGGAACTCATGGTCTTGGTATGGCCGTCGCCAAAGGTCTAGGTCATGCCGGAGCAACGCTTATCATCAACGGACATACGCCTGCAAAGATGGATCAAGCACTATCCTCATACAAGGAAGAAGGACTAACTGCCTTTGGATATCTATTCGATGTATCCAAAGAAGAACAAGTCATCGAAAATCTGGCCAAAATAGAATTCGATCATGGGCCTATTGACATTTTAGTGAACAATGCCGGTATTATCAAACGCGTTCCATTAGAAGAAATGGAAGTGGCAGACTTCAAAGAAGTCATTGACATCGACTTAGTCGCACCATTTATTATGTCTAAGCATGTGGTAAAAGGAATGATTGCGAGAAAACAAGGTAAAATCATCAACATGTGTTCTATGATGAGTGAACTAGGTAGGAACACGGTGGGGGCATACGCTTCTGCTAAAGGAGGATTAAAGATGCTAACACAAAATATGGCTACTGAATGGGCAAAGCATAACATCCAAATAAACGGAATTGGTCCCGGGTATTTTGCTACCAGTCAAACGGCACCAATTCGAGTAGATGGACATCCCTTTAATGACTTCATCGTTAACCGTACGCCAGCAGGAAAATGGGGCAATCCCGACGACTTAAGAGGTGCAGCTATATTTCTATCTTCGGACGCTTCCAACTTTGTAAATGGCCAAGTAGTGTATGTAGACGGAGGTATACTCGCTACTATCGGAAAGCCAATAAACGAGTAGAAAATCAAATAAAGTTATGGTGGCTTATTAGAAATTCTGATGGGTCACTTTTCTAACTCTCTTTTTCAACACTAGACCTTGACCTTTTATCATACCCATCGTCTTTTTGGCGAAAGTAATATGGTTTCCATGTGACCCTAGCTTACTTTTTTCACAGCCCTATTTATAGTGCTTGAAGTACCTTTTTGAGGTCCATCCAAAATATGATAATTTTGTACTTCATTTTTCAAAGAATCCCTTTAACTGGTTCTATAGATTATTAAAGTTATTTAATTCTTGAGGCTATGAGGTCAATTCGATATTTACTGTCAGTTCTACTTATTTTTTGGTCTTGCGTTAATGTATTTTCTCAAGACGTCCTTTTCGAAAAAAACATTAAACTCAAAAGTGGCATTGCAAAATCCAGAGAAGTACTTCCTGTCACAAATGGCGAGAACGGTTGCGTACTGTTTTTACTCGACCATCAGGAAATCTCATCTATAGTCATCAATGAACAGTTCCTTATGACGGATTCATTTGCAATCGGCAGAGCTGAAGTGCCATATAAGAACTTATTAGGGTACAGTAAAGAGAGTTCCAACTACCACCTTTTCTTTTCGAACAAAAAGAAGAACGAATTTTTTATTCAAACCATAAACCCCGTCAAAAAGCAGAGCACGTCAAAACTATTCGAGCTGAAACTAAAGAAAGAAAAAATGCTTAAGGCTTTTAGTTACTTAGACAACTTTTATGTCCTGACCATTAAGAAAATGTCATCCATACTAGCGTTATATCAGTTTGAAGGAAACCAAATGACCATCAGAAAGGAATTTGATTTTTCCGAACACAAGTTTTCTTATGGCACTTACCCCGATATGTACAGCGCATTTTTTGATAACTTCAATACTTTGGCCTTCAAGCCTTCAGCCGCTATCATAGATCCTAACGTACCTATATCTGTTGAGACAGCCGCAGAGTCTTCAAAAATCTACTACTTCAATGAAGCTGTTCATCTAACGCTAGATCATAACTCGCGCAATACTATTTTAATTTCCATTCATTTAAAATCCTTCGATCACATCATAAAATATATTGATAAACCTCAATTGAGTTGTGGAACATACAGTACCACTTTATCCAACTCTTTTTTATCCAATGAAACCATTTTTCAAATCAAGGCGTGTAAGTCGGAATTAGCCATACAGGCAACCAAAGTAGAAACCGGTGAGCAAATTATGCATTACACGGTGCATAAAGACGAGGCAATAGACTTTAAAAATAGCCCCGTATTGGTAAGTGGCGGTGGATTATTTTTTGGAGGTGGTGAAACGGAAATTGACAAAACAAAGCAAATTTTAAAGCATCTAATTAGAGGTAAACTGGGGATTTCTGCATACCGGTCTCCTGATAAAATAACACTTACACTGGGAGGATATTATTACTTACCCAATAGCGCTGCTGGTATGGGTATGACTTACAATCCGGGTTTTACCGTTTCCACTCCCGGAGGTCCTGTAACAGTGCCAGGTAGCTACTCTCATAACCCCACAATGTTCGGATATGGAAATTATTCCAATTCCATATCTACCCGATTCAATGCACTTTTGAATACGAGTACCTTTGAGCATATGAAAGGTGAGATAACAAAGAATGGCTTTGACAAAATCAAAGAATTTGAAGATGCACAGCCTGCTATTCTATATGCTAAAACCATTTTTAAGATAGAGAATCGCTACATTTTGGGCTATTACGACAAAAACAAAAAGACTTATTCCTTGCTAGCGTTCGAAGATGACTGATAATGTTTGACACCAAGACCTATGAAAATCAACTTCAGTGGTCCGAAAAATTCACTTAACCCTGTTCACCAACATAGATGAACTTTAATCCTTATTCAATACCATTTTCATGTTCTCTTAAAAGGATATCTCAATTGGCCATATCGTTATCATCTTCAACCTTTATTACATTGACTACACCAGACAAATTAGGGAAAAGAAAATGAATTTATCACCAGTTTAAATACGCCTCCCAAACTCCTGTGATCACTATCCAAAACAACGGAAGTCCTATAGCCCACCATTTAAGTGCTGGCCAAGAGTGAAGTCCAATCCAAGGTCCTTTGACACCAGAAACGGTCCATATGGTGAGGTTTTCTAACTCTTGGATACTCCTTGGCTTTTCGAAGAAGCTCAACCCTAATCCCAGAAAGAGGACAATAAAAAACTGAATACTTCCTGCGTAAGCAAAGTTTAAGGCTGTGGCATTCAGCAAGAATACTCCTGCAACTACTCCCGTTAGTGCAGCTATAAACGTCGCTTTGGCAGTAGAGCGTTTGAAAAATATGCCTAATAGAAATACGGCTATTAACACGCCCATTATAGACCCCAAAAATTCCAACAAGATCTCATAGGCGGATTTCTCTTGGCTAACATTTCCTTCATCCAAATAGATGTTAGTAGAATAAACGACTAAGATGATAATGACAAACTTTAGTATCCTAGAGATTAATTTGACCTGTTGGTTCGTGGCATTTTTATTGATGAAGCGCTGATAGATATCTGAATTGAGAAGCGTAGCACTTGAAACGATTAATCCATCAATTGTCGATAACAAAGCTGCCATTAAGCCAACAACAAGTAACCCTCTAATTCCTGCCGGAAACTGAGTAAGTAGGAGCGTCATAAAGCTCTCATCAGGGTTTGTTTCGGGCATTAGTTTTCGAACAGCAACGCCAGCTATATAAGCAAACATCAGCGTGAATACGTTAAAAGATCCAGCCACAATCAATGCTTTTTGAGCATGGCTTTCATCTTTTGAAGCCAATAACCGCTGCGCCATACTGAAGTTGCAAATGATGAATGACAAGCCAGCTACTGTACAAAACAGAAAGATACTTGGCAGAGGGTAGAGTGCTTCGGTAAACGGATTTAGGTCTAATGGGGGAATCAAACTGTTAAGAGGAATTCCAGCTTTTCCAATCACGGTCATTTCTTTTAGTCCAGGGAACCCGCCTACCAGAATGAAACCAGTTATTCCAACCGCAAACATGGTAACCAGTAGGAGTATCCCTTGAACTATATCTAGGGTTAACATCGTTTTTACGCCACCTGTGATCACGTAAAACCCTGCTATTCCTGAGATAAGCACCATGCTAACCCAGATGTTCCAACCAAAGCACTTATTCAATAATATTCCTCCATTGTATATCCCAAAACTTAGGAAAGAGAGTAACATGACGACCATGAGTATCGAGAAGACCCCTCTAGTGGCAGCGTTAAACCTTTTCTCTAGGTACTCTGGTGTAGTAACAATCTTAGTTCTCCAATAAATACCAATGAAAAACATACCTGCGACCCATGAGGTCAACCAAACGTTTACTGCATTCCATTGGACGACATACATCCCCCATAGGAAGGCCAATGCAGTATTTCCCATTACACCAGGGTCAAACATCATGGCAATAAGCGTTAGCCCAGTTTGCTTCCAATTTAAATAGTGACCTCCTGTGGTATACTCTTCAATGCTACTATTCTTGTTTTTAAAGCTTAGGTAAACGCTGCTCGTGAATAGTATAATGAAGTAACTGATAACAATAATTGTATCTATTGAAAGTGACATGTGCAGATCGAAAACGGGTTAAAAGTTATATGCTGATGAAACGGGTAGTAGAAATTGATAAGCGGAAAGAAGCTTCAAATGCTGAATAGCCCCTTGATGAGCAGAGGAGTCTTTTAGTATATCATTTAGGGTTTCTATCGCTTTGTGCATTTTGCCTTGCCCTATGTGACTAAGCGCTTTCATGTAGAGACAATGCAACCTGTTTTGTTTATTCAAGTCAGCATCGAAAATCAGCATATCGGGTAAAGAAACGGCGAAATAATCAATTTTCACCTCGTCATTCTCATGTAAAACTGCGTATTCTTCTAGGTTCTTGAAGATCTTATGTCCTTCTTTCTCTTGTCCTAACTTTAATAAAGCAAGTCCATAGTAGAGAATTTGGTCTGGTGACTGATCATTATAGTAAACCGCTAAGTTAGGCTCTATATCGCCTGTAGAAGCCTTGTGGTAATAGAATTGAGCCAAGTCGTTTTGTCCCATTTGCTCATGACATAACCCCATAAAAAAGAAGATATCATTTTCTTGCTGTCCGCTTAGTTTCCCCTCACCTAAATTTTCTGGATAAGCTTGTGCCTTTTCCAGATGATTCAGAGCAATTTGATAGTTACCACACTCGATATTTTTTTTAGCCAACTCTATTTGAGAAAAGACATATTGCCCACTTACTTTACCTTCACCTCCTTCCCAAGGATGGAATTTTCGCTTTTGCAGTAAAGCCAGCGCCTCCTCTTCTTCACCAAGTAAATTCAATACGGTGATGTATTCTAAGTACTGGTCATCACGTTGTCGGACCAGGCGAAAATGGGCGTCCATATGAGTCTTTCTTTCAGTTAAGGAAACATTCATTTTTTTCCTTAACTGATCTAGTTCCATGAAAACACGCGAACTTTCTGGATCCAGCAGAAATGCCTTTTCCATATACTTAAGAGCCGTTTCATGCTGCTTTTTTTTGTTGTACAGCGCTAAGGACAAGTTACGATACGAGGCAGCATGGTCAGCATCAATAGTAAGGGCACTATTCCAGTTTGTAATGGCTAAATCATATTGCCGCTTGTCGTACCAGAGGTTTCCAAGCATGTAGTGAGCGTGTGCATCTTTATCATTGTCAATAGCATGTGTTAATATCTTAATCTCCTCAAGCTTATTTGGAAATACCTGCTTAGCACTGTTTTTTTTTGCTAATTCTAAGGCGTTATGCGCCAATTCATGGTCGCCTAAAAGGTCTAAAAAGTAACTTTTGTAGTAATGGGGTAAACTAGAATAGCCGGTCTTGTTTTCAAGTATAAATAGATCAATAATTTCGATAGCTTCTTTGAAGAATCCAGCATCAGCATAGTCTAATGAAAGCTCTAAGAAGTTGTTCTCTGAATTGCGCATTAGGTTTAAGAAGTATTCTCGAACAGCCTTTGCCTCATCAAGTTTATGGTGCTCTTTTAAGATACACTCTTGTTCCAAATACAGTCCTACATTGAATTTATCGTTTTGTAACCCATCCTCAATCAGGCTTAGTGCGATATCGTTTTGACCTAACTTTTGATGAACAATGATGAGCAAATGAAGTGCTTTGTGATTTGAGGCGTTTCGTACCAATGACTGTTTAACCAGCTGTATTGCCTCTTGAAAGTTTCCAAACCTTGTGGCAAGTTTTGCAAGCTCAAAATAAGCAGCGTCTTGCACCCCATGGTTCCAACTTGCTTTGTAAAATAGCTCTTTTGCATGATCAAAATGCTGCAGATGTTTCATGGCTAATCCATGATAGTAAAAGGCCTCTCCATTGTATGGGTTTGGATTTTTCCATAGGACTTTACTTACTGCTCGATCTAGGTACTCAGTACTTTGATGGAATTGCCCTTTGGATAGTAAGTATTTACCATATGCCAAATTGTTTTGAAAATCATTTTTGTCACGCTTTAGTGCTTCCACGTAATAAGACTCCGGTCGATAAGTTGCGTGCCTGTACTGTTCTAGATGCTGACCCGTTAGAAAAAGCTCTTCGTTTGTTGGTATTTCAGAGGGCAATAGTGCTTCTTTAGCAGGTTCAGGAGGAGTTTGATGCTTAGGGCGCTCAGGTTGATACTGAAATGCCAAATCCCCATTCCCATAAAAAATGGATACTTGGAGGCCAAAGAACATTGACATATCAGCTAGATCGAAGCCATATGAGACGGTTTCTGTTGGAGACACATTACGAGTCAAATTAATATATTCAGATTGGTTTGAGTGTATTGTAATGTGGACATCGTCATGATATCCGGTGCTCATTAATTTAAAAAGAACCTTATCGTTCTCGTATTCTAGATTTATGATGAAATCCTTATTCGCATTTTTCACCATCCCCAATTTTCGATAGGGTAGAAAGTACTGAGTGAAACACTTCTCTTCATAAGGATTTAGCCATGAAAAATCAGGTTGGTTATCCGTAAATACCCCCGTCATTAACTCTATGTATGGTCCGTCCTTGTCAGTCAAGTTGCGGTCCCAGGCTTTTCCAAATTCACCGTTTCCCCAAGTCCATTGCTTTTTACCTGGTGAGATGTGATGATTTGCAACGTGCAGAAGTCCCCCTTCCGTATCATGTTCATACCCACCCATAAAGTCATATTTAGACTGGACAGCCATATAAGAGGTAGGTACCGGTATGTTTTTATAGCGCGAAATATCGACTCCGGCCGAGTAGTCTACTTTATAATAAGTTCCTCTAGCAATCGGAAACTCAGATACATCCCGCTTACCATGATCAAATACAGCATGAACATCTGGTGGGAAGACGGACTGATAATGATCGTTAACTTTTACCGCAGGGTTAGCCCACCAAAGAAAGGTTTGGGGCTGAGGTGTCCTATTGTAGAGCTTGACATTAATTTCTAAACATGCCTTATCGGGATAAACCCGAAACCCGGCCATCCCTTTTGTTCTGAACATTTTCTCTATCTCATTTACCCAAACGGTTTTACTTCCTTCTTCATGCTCTTCAATTGTGTAGTCTACTTCTTCGAAAGTACTAGGCCGATGGTGTTGTGGCCAATTGAATTCTATACCCCCACTGATCCAGGGGCCAGTAAGTCCGACCAAGGCAGGCTTAATGACGCTGTTGTAGTAAATAAAATGACGTTCAGCAATCTTATCATAAGCCATTTGCACCCGGCCTCCAAGTTGGGGAAGTATCATAATTTTTATAAAATCATTCTCTAGAAAGACAGCTTTCCAGAGCTTGTCGACCTTTTCATCTCCGATTTTCTCAATAATAGCATTTGGATAAACCACTCCGCTACTGCCTTGATATACGCGTTTTTCAAAAAACATAGGGTACTTCTCCGGCTCACCAACTTCATAAGTAGGAATTATGACTTCTTCTTGCCAAACGCTAACATCATTCATCATATTTGCTTTTAGTGTTATCTACAAAATAAGAGGTCATTGTACTCGATAGAAATGGGAGATTTTATAATTTTAATGGATTATATTATGATTTATTAATAAATGAAGAATTTATATGATGGTATAGAAGAGGGCTTTTCTGGACAAAGTATGATCGTAGTACCTAGTTCGATATTATTAGAAGTACAGCAATCATCAGAAGGCATAGGGTTAGTCCTTACTGACATTGGTTATTTCCCAAAAGCCTTAAAACATAGTATAATACGAACTGAAGGGGCAAAAACACATCTATTCATTCATTGCGTTGATGGAATGGGATGGGTTGATATTGCCGGTCAAGAGTACGTGTTATATCCCCATCAAATGGCTATCATTCCAGTATCTGTTCCGCACAGCTATTGGTCAGATCATAAAAATCCCTGGACTATTTACTGGGTTCACTTTAAAGGAGCTGTATCACATAGTATTGTCGATATGATAGTTAAGGATAAAGGATATGTCTTTGAGGTGAACAGAAATGAAAATAGAGAGGAGTTGTTTTGGGACATCTACAAAACCTTGGAGTTTGGGTATAGTCATCATAACCTTAACTATGTTAACATGAGTTTATATCGACTTTTGGCGCTTTATGCCTACGAAAATCAAGTTAAATCTGCATTGAAACGAGACAACCTTCATCCTGTTGACAAAGCCGTAACGTTTATGAAGGATAATATAGACAATAGTTTAACCCTAAGAGATTTAGCGACTGTTGCGGGCTATACGCCCAACTACTTTACATCACTTTTTAAAGAACATACAGGGTATTCGCCGATAGATTATTTCACGCATCTGAAGATTCAAAAGGCTTGTAGTCTTTTAGTAAATACAGGGCTTAAAGTAAAGCAAATAGCATTTGAGCTTGGTTATACCGACCCATATTACTTTTCTCGCACTTTTCATAAAATGATGCATGTATCCCCTAAGGATTATCGAAATAGATTTTATATGGAATCCATAAGATAACTACACAAAAGAGTTGATTTATAAGGTGTATTACTAGATTTCACATCAGCTCTTAAATAGGTTTATATAAGTACTTGGAAATTACTCATATGTTCATTTTAGGGTTCTAGGTAGATATTGATCTGGAGCTAATTTATCAACATCATTAAATGAGTAATACCTTAAGTCATGATATGCTAGCTTGCCGGAGTAAGAGAATTTTACCGTGTGTTCTGTATTCTTGTCATATTCCTTTTTCTCCTTATCGTATTGTTGCACCACTACGTCATAGGTAATGCTATAATTTCCTTGAGAATTTTGGACAACAGTAGCTGAACCTGATTGTGCAAAGTATCTAATGGGGCCGTCTCCAAGGTCTTCTAAAATCAACACAAAATGAGACATGCAAGCTCCTTCTTCATATCCACATAGAAAATTATTTGTAAACTCATATACCCCGGTAGGAAGGGTTATACCGTCGGCATGAAGCATTGAGTATAGACAGATTTTATATTTTCCGCCATACAATAAAGCAAAATCATCATCACCGAATCCAGTGGAATCAGGTCGAAAAGCGATATCGTAATTTAATCTTTCCTTATTAATAATACTGTAATCAAATATCACTCCACCTAACATAAAATCTTGGTTATCAAACCTAAAATCGTTTTCATTTTCCAAATTGACAGTAATGATCGCTATGGAAGCTAAGTCCCCGTCACTCGCTTGAACGGTTAAGGGTATTGAAAGCGTCTCTTCGAAGTCTAGAAATTGAGGAGCCAATACGCTTAGATCGCCAGTGATTTTATCAATCTTGATCACATCATTTTCGTTTCCCGATAGGATGGTGAATGTAATGGGTTCACCATTTGGTTCACTCGCTTCTATGGTGCCGATAGGAGTACCAACGGCTGAATTTTCCAAAACAGAAAATTCCTGATCAAAAAGGGTAGGAGGGGCAGGTTCGTATACATCGATTATTGATAAGGTAATATTTGCCGAAGCGAATTGATCTCCGTGAATAACAATGACCACAAGCTCATAAAAATCCGTTTTTTCATAGTCTAATGAATCTAGTAGAGTAAGATCTCCTGTTGAAGGTTCTATTGAAAACAGCCCTTCTTCATTACCATTGGTGATGCTGAAGGACAAGTTACTTGATCCACTGGCTTGGACTCTACCAATAATCGTATTT
>CAYMST010000072.1:0-19088 GCA_964393115.1 uncultured Roseivirgaceae bacterium
GCAGTAGTTGATACTGAGTTCATCTTTGATAGAACCACCTGGTTGAATAACAGCTTTTATCCCGGCATTATCTGCAATTTCTACACAATCTGGAAATGGGAAGAAGGCATCACTCGCCATAACAGCACCTTCAAGCTGAAAGTTAAAACTCTTTGCCTTTTCTATGGCTTGTTTTAGTGCATCAACGCGAGAAGTTTGGCCTACGCCACTTGCCAATAGTTGTCTACCTTTTGTAAGAACAATGGTATTGGACTTGGTATGTTTACAGATCTTACTGGCAAAAGCTAATTCTTCAGTTTCGTCAGAAGTCGGTGCTACTTTAGTTACTGTCTTAAAGCCCTCAATTTGGTCCGTAACCATATCAGCATCTTGTTCGATTACACCATTTAAAAGTGACTTAGCGAGTTTTCCTCCACCGATTTTTCCCTTAAGCAAAAGAAGCACTCGATTTTTCTTGGATTTTAGTAACTCAAGTGCATCATCGTCGAAACCTGGTGCAATTAAGACTTCACAGAAAAGCTTATTAATTTCAGTAGCGGCATCTAGATCAACTTTCTTGTTGGTTACTAATACACCACCGAATGCAGATACGGTGTCTGCTTCGAAAGCACGTAGGTAAGCTTCTTTTACCGAGTCACCCAAGGCAACGCCACAAGCATTATTGTGCTTCAAAATAGCAAAAGCGGTTTCAGTATCGAATTCTTCAATAAGCCTTACCGCAGCATCAATATCTACAAGGTTATTATAAGAAATCTCTTTGCCATGAAGCTGCTCTAACAAGTCCTCTAGGTTCCCATAAAAAACCCCTTTTTGGTGAGGGTTTTCACCGTATCGAAGCGTTTTAGCACTTCGAATACTTTGTTTTAAAGAGGTAATCTCTTCTTTCTCATTGAAATAGTTAAATATAGCACTATCATAATGAGAAGAAATATCAAACGCTTTGGCAGCAAATTTTCTTCTTTCGTCAATCGAGGTTGCACCGTCATTTTGCTCTAGAATTTGTGCAACATCTTCATATTGCTCGCGAGAGGAAACTATTAAAACGTCCTTGAAGTTTTTGGCGGCTGCTCTGATCAACGAGATACCACCGATATCAATTTTTTCAATTATATCTTGCTCCGCAGCACCGGAAGCCACGGTCTCTTCGAATGGATACAAATCCACAACAACCATATCAATTTCAGGGATTTCGAACTCCTGAAGTTGGTTAAGATCTGTTTCGTTTTCTCGTCGAGCAAGGATTCCTCCGAACACTTTAGGGTGGAGCGTTTTTACTCTTCCTCCTAAAATACTTGGATAACTTGTAAGGTCTTCTACCGCTTCAACGTTCACTTCTTGATTTTCCAAGAAGGTCTGTGTTCCTCCGGTTGAGTAGATCGTTACATCATGTTTTTTCAGGATGTTAGCGATCTTTTCAAGATTGTCTTTGTAAAAAACAGAAACAAGAGCGGATTTAATCTTTTTCATTTGTGTTAAAATCTGATTGTCAGCTGGTTATGTTATGTCGCCGACGGGTTTTGCAAATGTCTGAACGAGAAAAGGCGCAAATATAGATAATTTGATTGTAGCCGAAGCGCCTATCGGCCTTCCAATTGAATAAAGTTACATTTAGAGATACTGTTCGATGACTTTTGGGAAGTGCTCGTATTCCAGTTGATGAATTTTTTGTGCTAAAGACTCATAAGTATCATTGTTGTTGACTGGGCAACTCGCTTGAAACAACACCTGACCATCATCATACTTTTCATTGACAAGGTGAATGGTAATACCGCTTTCCTGTTCTTTGTTTTCAATGACCGCCTTGTGCACATGATCTCCGTACATGCCTTTTCCGCCATATTTAGGCAATAGCGCAGGATGTATATTAATGATTTTATCGGGAAATGCACCAATTAGACGTTTTGGTACCAACCATAAAAAACCCGCGAGTATGACTGCGTCAATTTGGTGGCCCTTAAGGGTGTCTAATACAAAATCACCGTGGTAAAACTGGTCTCGATCAAAGGTAATACTCTTGATACCAAGTCTTTCGGCACGTTTATGTACTCCTGCCTTGACGCTATTTGACAATATTAGCTCTACTCGAATAGAGGTGTTATGCTCATTAAAGTAGTTGAAAATATTCTCAGCGTTAGAACCGCTCCCGGAAGCAAATATGGCAATCTTAATCATCCCACAAATATCAGATAACTAAAGTAAAGGCATGCTCAGAATCCCTAATATCATGATGAATTTTGCATATAAGCTAAGGTGAGAAAAACGCTTTACAGTATCGGAGCGATAAAGTAATATCATAAAGTGAGTAAACGGGACAATCAAAATAAGAAAGTAAAACCAAACTAACCGGCTATTGGCCGTGATAAGGAAGTAAAATACAACCGCTAGAAAAATGCTGACGATGAAATAAATGATGAGCTTAGTTTTACTCACACCGAATAAAATTGGTAGAGTTTGACAGTCATGAGCTTTATCCCCTTTAAGGTCCTCTAAGTCTTTGATTATCTCTCGAACTAACGTGACAACTGCTGCGAAAAAACTGTAGATAAATAAATTTTGAGAATAGCTACCAAAATAAACCCCGATAATCAACAGCGATAAACCTGTTAATATTCCAATGGTAAGGTTTCCAATAAAAGGCATTCTTTTTAGCCTGTTGGAGTAACTCCAGAGCAATAAAATTGAAACTGCGTTAATTAATCCTATTTTCCATGATACCAATATCCCAAGGACTAACCCTAGTCCGTTTAAGCATATTTGCGTGAGTAAAACCGGCCTTCTTTTGAGTTTAGTTCCAACGACTACTCTTTCTGGCTTATTGATCAGATCAATTTTTATATCGTAGTAATCATTGATTCCATAACCTGCAGCAGCGATAAGCAATGTGGAGATTATTGTTGCCAATAAGCCAAGGTCATAAAAGGATGATGTTTTTTCAATTAGAAAAAATGCCACAGCGTATTGGGTGCCTAATATCATAATCAGGTTTTGCGCCCTGAAAAGCCTAAAGTACCCTGAGAGCGAAAATCTTTTGGGTTCATTTGAAGACATTCTAAACCATTAGAATTGAGATGCTCAAAGGTCGTGATTATTTAGGTAACCTATCAAAGAATTGTATTCTACTTACAAGCACTCTATGATGTTAACTATTATCTGGTTTATACTTTTCTCGTTTTTAGCCAAAGGCGTCGTGAAAATATCATAAAACTGATTTTCTTTTCCAATCCCATCTTTTGATATCATTCTATCCCTTTATCTCTCATTTTTATAAAGTTAGAATATCGCCTGTAGAGTGCCATAATAAATCCGAATATCATAATAATCGTACCAACCCATAATAGGTTGATCAATGGCTTCTCCAGTGCTTCTATAATAATCCAGTCTTTTTGAGTGGTTTCGATGCTCAATTCAAAAGTGTTTGTTTCTGGCAATATATTAAGTAGCGTCACCTTTGAGGCAATTTCCAATGATTCATCGGGAATTCGACCTACCATTTTATTCTTAATTAAGAAAATCGGTTCCAATAAAACCGTGCCTGCTGGTCCTAATACGGATATGCTGGCCTTTACAGCTACATCTTCATTAGAAAGCTCTATATCATCAATGCTAAATATGCGGTTGATAGACTCTAACGTGGCAACAAAGTCATTGATAAAAAATTGAGCACCCACTTGAGTTTCTAGCGTATCACTATGTTTCCATTGTTCCTTTTCGTCAGGATCGGGGAATGTTCTAACGTGCGCATAGAGGTCACTTTTAAGTGTATGTCTAATATCCGGGGAGTACACTACCATCTCTTTGCTTTCATCTGTTTGCACAACAGGGTAGATTTTAAAATTTTGACCATCCTTGTGCTTTATAGATACTTCAAAGTATGTTTTACCAGCATCTATTAAAGTCACGGTGTCCCCTTTTTTTAGATTAAGGCTATTTATTTCGCGTTTTACAATTTTTCTAACTGGAGAAAGAGTTGGTTGCAGTAACTCATCTTTTACATAAGCATTTGTCTCCCTGATTCTTCTTCTTTTACCCAAATAGTTAATCTCATATTCTCCCATTTGTCTCGGCTCGTTGAGAAATATTAACAGGTTTTTTTGATTGATTTCTTCTGGTAAATCTCTGCTCCAAACCATGCCAGTATTATTCAGCGAAATTGTCTTGGAAAAACCTGAAGAATACAGAATCCCAATTAGCATAATTCCCAGTCCCATATGTGTGATGGCACCACCAGATAACTTATAGCTACTCTTAAAAAGCGGAATCGCAATAAAGAGATTGGCCGTAATAGTAAATATGCTGCACGTCAATAAGAGCATATAACTTGGTTCATGTAGGTCTCCTAAAAAGAAAATAACGCTACTAATTACCAAAGCGACTATGATGGGTTTGGAGATAGTTTCTTGTAGTTTTTGCTTATCTATCTTTTTCCACCAAAAGAACTGACCAAATCCTGAAAGCAAAGCCAACGCTATAGCAAACCATATTTGAAATTTGGAGTAAAACTCGACTTGATCTACTGGAGGAGCTAGATTCGAATCGATACCGACATTTTGTAAAATGGCATTAAAAACCGGTATTGAGGTGGGAATAATAATTTGGAAGGCCATCAGAGTAAGCACTATGGTCCCTAAAAAAATCCAAAACTCTCTAGAATAAACGGAGGGTTCGTCATTATCAGATTTTAAGTTCTTCCAAGCCTTCCAACAGACGAAGATGGTGACTACAACAAAGGTTAATAGATAAATTAACAATTGTCCAGACAACCCAAGATCCGTAAACGAGTGAACCGAGGAGTTGCCAAGAATCCCGGATCGAGTAAGAAAGGTAGAATATAAAATGAGTAAGAATACACTTAAAACAAGAATAATAGCAGACTTTAGAGCCGTATTGCTGGTCTTAAAACTTATCATGGTGTGCAACGCTGCAATCTGAACTAGCCATGGTACGTAAACAGCATTTTCTACAGGATCCCAATTCCAATACCCACCAAAATTAAGTGTCTCATAAGCCCAGTAAGCACCCATCAATATGCCTACTCCCAAGATTAAACTGGAAAATATGGTCCACGGCAAGGCTGGACGTACCCAACCTCGGTACTTACCTACCCACAAGCCTGCTAGGCAATAGGCAAATGGCACAAGGGTGGTTGCGAACCCTAAAAATAACGTCGGAGGATGGATGACCATCCAATAATTTTGAAGAAGTATATTCAGACCACTGCCGTCTTCGGGAATAAAGTTAGGGTTTGTATTGAAGATTGGAGCGGCAATCGCATCTCTCAATAAAATAAATGGGGAACTTCCAATTTTTAGCCATTCAAATGGTGCGATCCCAAGAATCATAGATAGCAGGAACAACTGAACACCAGAGAAAATGGTCATTACTGGTGCTTCCCAAAACTTGTTGGTCTTCAGAATAATAAAACCAAGAATGACATTCCAGAATATCCATAATAGAAAAGACCCTTCTTGGCCTTCCCAAAAACAGGATATTTGATAGTAGACCGGAAGCAATCTAGAAGAGTGACTGAAGGCATAATGGTATTCAAAATAGTGCTGATTGATAATGAAAAATAAGGTAGCTACTACACCAATTGTTGCCAGGCCGTGTATGATGAACATACTCCGCGCGAATGATTTAGTAACCCATTTATCACCAGTTTGCGTCCTAATTAAATAGGAAACGATTGAGGCAAGAGCAAAACAAAAGGCTATAATAACAAATAGCTCTCCTAACTTCCCTATCCCAACATGAATCATCCTAAACTATTTTATACTATACCTAGAAATTGGTTCTTTAGATACTCTCTTCTTGGTACTTCGAAGGGCACTTCATTAATATCTTCTGTGCTAAAAATGTATTGTTATTCCTGTATGAGCCTATTACCACTACTTGTTCGGACTTCATAAAGTCCATGGGCATAGGTTCATTGTAAACTACTTTTTGAACGAAGTCGTTTTCGTCAACCATATTAAAACTAAAAGATAGTTTATCTGGACTTTCGCTTATTCCGAATACAGCACCATCGGCATGTTTGGTTAACTCACCGACTACATGAATTTTTTTTGAGCTTCCTTTATCATAAAGGGCTTTTGCTTCCCCAAAATTAACGTACGTACTTGCATCACTAGCGGTACTTACTATAACAGATATTGCAACCGCAATTACCACTATACCGATTATATGTATTTTCTTCATAAGATGATCCGCTTAATTGTTATCACTTATTTCATTAATCTGTTTTTCTAATCGCTTTGTTTGCCTATCCATAGAATAGAGGTAAAATACTATACCTATTAATATGACAACTAAAACGACGACGACGACATATATTTTACCATTCGACCTCATGGTATCTGCCATTTCCACGTCATTATTTTGAGCAATCGCATAGTGTACGGATAGAAATACAGCTGCTAAAAACTGTATAACCTTAGTATAAATTCTTTTCATTGATTAATCGTTCAATTTTTCTTTTTCTAATTCCGACGGTAGTGACCCATAATCCCAGAAATGTCCATCCAATTACCGCTGGATAAAATACCATTCTCAGGTTGCTATCTAAATCATAAGAGTTAAAACCCGGATTACCTCCATTTCCTGGGTGTAAAGAGTCTTTTAGCCTTGGCAAAATGAATAATAGAGCAATTAGAACTGGAAAAGAGAATATGTTGTAAATACCACTTATTCGCGTTCTTTGGTCACTATCAGTTAGGGAACCGCGTAATATGAAATAGGCTAGGTATATGAGCATGCCAACAGCAGCTGCATTCTGTTTTGGATCTCCGCTCCAGTACTCTCCCCATGTGTATTTTGCCCAGACCATTCCCGTAATTAGTCCCAAGGACCCAAAAACAGTTCCAGATTTGGCTAATTCTACGGCGTAATCGTCGAAATTCTGATTATGGCCTGACAAGCTTCTTATCGCATAGATCCATGATAGCATTAATAATATAACCATACCAAACCACATGGGAACATGAAAATGCAAGGCCCTAATAGTTTCGTTTAATATGGCCAATCGAGGCACTGTCATTAAAAAACCTCCAATCACAGTGTACAGTAAAAGAACTATGACTACCAGTTTCCAAATATTATTTTTCAGAAAATACTTCATATCAGCTACGCCATAAATACGGAAAGAGCAACAGACTTAATGTAATAACGATACAGTCTATACTCCCAAGTACTAATAAATCATTATTAAAAGTGAGGTAAAAGTCTGGTTTGACTGCTCCCTTTGAAATTCGAATCACAATTAATAGTAATGGCAAAATTAGTGGTAATCCTAATATTGACATCAACATATGACCGTTTGATCCGGTTTTTGCTGCAATTCCAGATAAAAGGGTCAGAATTCCTGAAAATCCTAATGAACTTAATACAATAGTCCACCCAAAATAGGTGAAATTTACTATCGGACTAGATATGGTGATCCAAAACATGATGTATCCAAGAGTAGAAATAGCGAATACAAGACCTGTATTGTAGATTATTTTAGAAGCTATAATGGCTATCGGGTTGGCGATTGTAAAGTAATAAATGTTTCTACTTTCACTGGTACCTAAAAAAGTTTTGGCAACCGCGTTAAATGCTGAAAAAGTGATCATGATCCAATAAAGTACTACCCATACCTTTGCATCGAGCACTGCATTTCCAAATGATAAATAACAAATAAAAGTGATGGATATCGTATAAAGTAGAACGGCATTGAGTGCACTCTTTTCTTTAAATTCTATTAAATATTCCTTTTGGATAAGTGTAAATATCTCGTTTAGCATGAACGCGCAATTTAGTAATTGCTTCTTTAACCATCCGAGATCAATTCATAGTTTTGGATTCTTACACATATACCCCTAGCATTGCAAGAGAAGTAATTTTTTAACTGTAACATGCCATTGAGCCCGAAAATTAAATACATTCAAATCCTATGGTAAAAAATGATAAAAGAGTTTTAGTCACTGGAGCCGCTGGATTCATAGGCTTCCATCTTAGTAATAAGCTTTTGAGCGAAGGTTATGAGGTTGTCGGGTTAGATAATCTAAATGACTATTATAGTGTTCAATTAAAGAAAGATAGGCTTGCTATTCTAGAAAAAAATGAGGGTTTTTCTTTCGTCAAATTGGATTTAGATGAAAAGGAAGTCTTGGATTTGTTTGCCGATCACCGATTTCATACTGTTATTAATCTTGCGGCGCAAGCCGGTGTTAGATATTCCTTGGAAAACCCTGATGCATATGTTAAGTCTAATATTTCAGGATTTGTTAATATCTTGGAAGCTTGCAGACATAATGAGGTTAAACATCTAATCTTTGCTAGTTCATCCTCGGTTTATGGAGCCAATACCACGATGCCTTTTTCTGTACATCACAATGTTGATCACCCTATTTCACTTTATGCGGCTAGCAAGAAATCGAATGAACTAATTGCACACTCTTACTCAGCATTATTTGGATTGCCCTGTACTGGGTTGCGATTTTTTACCGTATATGGACCTTACGGAAGACCAGATATGGCTCTCTTCCTCTTTACCAAAGCTATATTAGAAGGTCGGAAAATTGATGTTTACAATGAAGGCAAAATGAAGAGAGACTTCACATATGTCGATGACATTGTTGAAGGTATATATAGACTAGTTGGCCATATTCCCGCCGCCAATGAAAATTGGTCAAGTAAAAACCCTGATCCTGCTTCTAGTTTTGCGCCATATAAAGTTTTCAATATAGGAAATAACAAAACAGTGGAGCTTAATGACTTTATTGGAGCAATAGAAAAAAGCCTTGGGATTAAAGCCAAAAAGAATTTGATGCCAATGCAACCAGGTGATGTTCCTGAGACATACGCGGATGTTCAGGACTTGATGAACGTTACTGGTTTTAGACCCGATACGACTATTGATGAGGGGATACGTAAATTTGTAGACTGGTATAGAGAATATTATAATCTATAAAATTTGATGCTTTGAAATTAGAACAACTGAAAGTGTCAATAATTGG
The DNA here is from genome assembly GCA_964393115.1 of uncultured Roseivirgaceae bacterium. Taxonomy (GTDB): domain Bacteria; phylum Bacteroidota; class Bacteroidia; order Cytophagales; family Cyclobacteriaceae; genus CAYMST01. The sequence goes on from CAYMST010000072.1 coordinate 8,994, forward strand.
CCTAGGTTATGTTGGATTGCCTATAGCCATAGAAGTCGCTAAGAGATATCCGACAGTTGGATTTGATATTAAGTCGAATCGTATTGATAATTTAAGAAATGGTATAGACGAGACTTTAGAAGTAGATAGGAACGAACTCATAGAAAGTAGTGTGAGTTTTTCTTATGATCCAGAAGATTTAAAATCTTCTAATTTATATGTTGTTACTGTTCCTACTCCGGTTGATAGTCATAAGAAACCTGATTTAAACCCGTTACAAAAGTCTTCTGAACTAATTGGGCGCTATTTAAAAAAAGGAGACATTGTGGTTTATGAGTCTACCGTGTTTCCTGGATGTACCGAAGAATTTTGTGTGCCTATATTAGAATCTGTAAGTGGCTTAAAATTCAATAAAGATTTTTTTTGCGGGTATAGCCCTGAAAGGATTAACCCAGGGGATAAAAAGCATCGCCTTACCACCATCAAGAAAGTTACTAGTGGAAGTAATGAACAGGTTGCTGATCTAATCAACCAATTCTATCAGTCATTCATAACCGCAGGTACGCATTTAGCCTCAAGTATCAAAGTTGCAGAGGCGGCAAAAGTTATCGAAAACACACAACGAGATCTGAATATTGCCTTTGTGAACGAGTTGTCTATTATTTTCGGCAAAATGAATATAGATACGATGGAAGTATTGGAGGCAGCCGGAACTAAATGGAATTTTTTACCATTCGTTCCAGGTCTTGTAGGTGGACATTGTATCGGTGTGGATCCATATTATCTAACATACAAATCTGAAGGTCTGGGATACAGGCCAGAAGTGATTCTGGCAGGTCGGCGCATCAATGATAACATGGGGGCACATGTCGCTGGCTTATTGGTGAAAAAGTTAGCAGCAAACAGAATGCCTATAGTTGATGCGAAGGTTTTGGTACTTGGAATCACTTTCAAAGAAAACTGCCCAGACATACGAAATAGTAGAGTTATCGATGTTGTACGAGAATTAAATGGGTACAGTATGGATATAGATGTATATGACCCACAAGCCTCTGCTAGAGAGGTAAAGAAGGAATATGGAGTTAATCTCTTATCAAATATTAACTATAAGGAATACAGCACAGTTATCTTGGCTGTAGCTCATAATGAGCTGGTTAACTTGGATTGGGGTTCTATAAGGAATTCGGTTGGAATTATTTTCGACTTGAAAAGTGTCCTTCCCAAGGGGATTTCTGATTTACGACTATAATTATTTTTATTATTTGGGTCTTCAATTAACTTCGCACACCTGAATGTAACCAAGATGCCATAATAACTTATGATACCATATGATGTAAGAATAGCATATTGTATCATACTTTTGGTGCTCAAGACAAAGTATAATTATTAGTCCAGAGATTTTCATTAGTTGAGCTTAAGTCGCATTCACGAAAGGAATCTTGAAAACGGGTAAATATCTGTTTCAGTATTCTATAAAAATTTTAGTTAAGCGCCTAATAAACAAGGTCTTAAAGATGAATAATGAAAACGTAATACCACATAAGCATGAGGTTACTTTTGAGGACCGAATTGCAAAACAAGGTTATGCTCCCCAGCTTATATGGTTCACAGGCTTATCAGGTTCAGGGAAGTCTACTCTGGCGAGTGCTTTAGAGAAAAGGCTTTTCGATTTAGGGTACAAAACCTATATTCTCGACGGTGACAATGTAAGAAAAGGTCTGAATAATGATTTAGATTTTTCTCTGGAGTCGAGAATAGAGAATATAAGAAGAATAGGTGAAGTTTCCAATCTATTCGTTAATGCAGGTGTAATTGTGCTTAGTGCATTCATATCGCCGCTAACGAGAGACAGAAAGTTAGCAAGAGACTTGGTAGGGGATACATATTTTACAGAAATTTTTGTTGACTGTCCATTGGAGGTTTGTGAACAACGTGACGTAAAAGGCTTATACGCCAAAGCGAGAAGAGGAGAGATAAAGGATTTTACGGGAATTAGTTCTCCTTTTGAAGCCCCTGAAAATGCTGAAATTATAATTAAGACAAACGAGGTCTCAATTGATGACGGTGTTGAGACTATATTAGAGTATTTATTGAAGAAAATTAAGAAGGGATAATAATGAAAGGTTACAACCTTACCCATTTAAAGGAGTTAGAGGCGGAATCTATATATGTTTTGCGAGAAGTTTTTTCGCAATTTCAAAATCCAGCCATATTATTTTCAGGTGGTAAAGACTCTATAGTAGTGACTCACTTGGCAAGAAAAGCCTTCCATCCTGCAAAAATTCCGTTTCCATTAGTTCACATCGATACAGGTCACAATTTCCCTGAAACAATCGATTTTAGAGATGGTCTGGTAAAGGAACTAGGTGCTAATCTTATTGTTGGTTCTGTTCAAAAATCAATAGATGATGGAAGAGCGACCGAAGAAAAGGGTAAGAATGCCAGTCGAAATGCCATTCAGACCATTACTTTATTAGATACCATTGAAGACAACCAGTTCGATGCTTGTATTGGTGGTGCAAGGAGAGACGAAGAGAAAGCAAGAGCGAAGGAACGATTTTTCTCACATAGAGACGAATTCGGACAGTGGGATCCAAAAAATCAACGCCCTGAGTTGTGGAATATATTCAATGGAAAATGTCAGCAAGGAGAGCACTTTAGGGTATTCCCAATAAGTAACTGGACTGAAATGGATGTATGGCAATACATTTTAAGCGAGGGTATAGAGATTCCTTCACTATATAAAGCGCATATGAGAGATGTAATCTGGAGGGATAATACTTGGCTACCAATCTCCGAATACATCACTTTAAGAGAAGGAGAAAAAGTAGAGAACAAATTAATTAGGTTCCGAACTTTAGGAGATATTACGATCACTGGCGGTATTGAATCAGATGCTGATTCATTAGAAAAAATAGTGGAGGAAGTAGCATCTGCCAGACAAACGGAAAGAGGTAATCGCTCAGATGATAAGCGATCAGAAACATCAATGGAAGACAGAAAGAAAGAAGGTTATTTCTAAAAAGAAATCTAATGAGTAGTTATCATGATATGGAGCTGTTAAGATTTACAACAGCAGGAAGTGTTGACGATGGTAAAAGTACGCTAATCGGCAGATTGCTCTATGATTCCAAGTCCATCTTCGAAGATCAAATGGAAGCTATTGAAAAAAGTAGCGAAAAGAAAGGGCTTGAAGATGTCAATTTAGCATTGCTAACCGACGGTCTAAAGGATGAACGTGAGCAAGGAATAACCATTGATGTGGCATATAGATACTTTGCTACACCGAAGAGGAAGTTTATTATTGCAGATACACCTGGGCATATTCAATACACCAGAAATATGGTAACTGGTGCATCTACAGCTAATTTAGCATTAATATTAATTGATGCGAGACATGGAGTTGTAGAGCAAACTTATCGTCATTCTATAATTGCCAGCTTGCTTCAAATTCCGCATGTGGTGATATGCGTTAATAAAATGGATTTGGTAGACTTTGACGAAGAAGTGTATACCAAAATTTGCGATAGCTTCAAGAGTTTCGCTTCAAAGCTAAATGTTAAGGACGTACGGTTCATACCAATAAGTGCTCTCAATGGAGACAATGTGGTAAAGCGTTCTGAAAATACACCTTGGTATGAAGGAACTACTTTATTGAATCTGTTAGAAACGATACATATTGGAAGTGATCAAAATCACATCGACTGCAGGTTTCCTGTACAAACTGTCGTAAGACCACTTACAGACGAGTACCACGATTATCGAGGTTATGCTGGAAGAATTGCAGGTGGTGTTTTTAAGCCAGGTGATGATGTGACTGTAATGCCATCTGGATTTACTTCCCGAATAAAATCAATCGATACATTTGAGGGCCCTATCGACGAAGCTTTCGCTCCGATGTCGGTTACTATTACCCTAGAGGACGATATTGATGTCGGAAGAGGAGATATGATTGTACGTCCAAATAATCAACCAGAATCAACACAAGATGTTGAGATAATGATGTGTTGGTTAAATCAGAGCGCTCCAAAGCCTAGAGGTAAATATTATTTGCGTCATACTTCAAACGAGGCCAAGGCAATGATTAAGGAAATCAAATACAAGCTCGATATCAATACCCTTCACCGTATCGAAGACGACAAGGAAATCAAAATGAATGATATCCTAAGAGTCAAGCTTAGAACAACTAAACCAATATTTGTCGATAGTTATGAAAAAAACCGCAATACTGGGAGCATAATTCTTGTCGATGAAGGCACTAGTGAAACGGTTGCAGCTGGAATGATCATATAGAGATGGATACTAAGGAATTATTAGCAATTGCCAAGGAAGGGGCTTTAAGAGGTGGTGAGGAAATACTCAAAGTATACAATACAGAGGACTTCGAAGTAGATATGAAATCGGATTCCTCTCCTTTAACTAAGGCTGATAAATTGGCACATATCGCTATTTCAAAGGTCTTAGAGGCTACCGGTTTACCGATCTTGAGCGAAGAAGGCAAGCAGCTTTCTTTTGAAGAAAGGTCAAAATGGAAAAAGTTTTGGATGGTAGATCCTTTAGATGGCACAAAGGAATTCATAAAGCGAAATGGTGAATTTACTGTGAATATTGCTTTAATTGAAAACGGAAAACCTGTGCTAGGCGTTGTTTACGTACCAGTTACAAAAGATTTATATTATAATGATGAGTCTAATGCCTATGTCGAGAGAAATGGAGAAGTGAAAATAATATCATGCTCCGAAAAGTCTTTAAACGATGTAGGGCTTAAAGTAGTCGCTTCCCGATCTCATCTTAATCAAGAGACCGAAAATCTTATTAGTTCGCTCAAAGAACCTGTTACCGTTTCAAAGGGGAGCTCTTTGAAGTTCTTACTAGTAGCGGAAGGTGAAGCAGATATTTATCCTCGTTTCGCTCCAACAATGGAATGGGATACCGCCGCTGCTCATGCAATAGTGCTCAAGTCAGGAAAGAAAGTAACACATTCAGATTACAAAACAGATCTTGTCTACAATAAAGAAGATTTACTCAACCCTCATTTTATTGTGCATTAATGCCTAAAAAAATCTATTTATACTGCTATTTTATTGTCAGTCTCTTTTCTAGTTCTCTCCTTGCTCAGGAATTGGACTTACAATCTCTTAATGTCGACAAATTGAGCGATGGTCAATTATTTCAACTAGGAGAGAAAATTCAAAATTCTGGAATGTCATTTGCTCAGCTAGAGTCATTGGCAAGAGTCAAAGGAATGTCATCAATCGAAATCGATAAGCTTAAAGTTAAATTACAGAACTTACAAAAATCTCGTAACAGGTTTTCCAGTTCCACTAATTTTGATGACAGACTCAGAAGGCTTATACCTTCGGTTTTAAATGATACAACAATACTCTTAGATGAGATATTTTTTGACAGTATACGAGCAGACCAAAAAAATGAGCTTAAGGTATTTGGGAGAGAGTTCTTCAAAAGAAGAAACAGAGAAGCTGACTATCAAAATTTGAACATAGCTACTCCTAGTGACTATCCATTAGGTCCTGGTGATGAATTGAATCTTGATATTTGGGGAGCTTCTGAGCAAAACTATAGTTTAGCTGTATCCCCTGATGGGTATATAAATGTTAAACGCGTTGGTCCTATTTACGTATCTGGGTTAAGTATTGAAAGAGCAGAGAAACGACTCAAAAAGAAGTTGTCTGAAATTTATGCAGGACTCACATCAAAAAATGGTGAAATTGATACGTATATCAAACTTACTCTAGGTGGATTGAAAACTATTGCTGTAAATGTAGTCGGTGAAGTTGAGGCTCCTGGTACCTATCAAGTTAATTCTTTAGTTGATGTTTTACATGTGTTAAGAGCCGCAGGTGGGCCTTCCATAAAGGCATCGTTTAGGAGTATTGAGGTCTATAGAACAGGTAAAAAAGTTCACAACCTGGATCTGTATAATTATTTTATCAGTGGTGACTATCGACCGTTTAGACTTCAAAATAGTGATATTATTTTGGTGAAACCAGTAATCAACAGAGTTGTTTTTACCGGTCAGGTCAAGAGGCCTGCGATTTATGAGGTGAAGCATAAAGAGTCTTTGGCAGAACTTTTGAAGTATTCTGGTGGCTTTCAAACAGGATCTTTTACAAAATATTTAAAGGTATATCGATTGGAATCTTGGGGTAGAGGAGTATATCACGTAGAGGATTTTCAAGACTTTGAATTAGCTAATGGAGACTCAGTTGTTGCAATAAAAAGTAGGGATAAAGTTATAAATTCGGTAAATATTTCAGGTGCAATAAACTTACCTGGTGATTTTCGCATTGAAGACGATTTTACGCTTAAGCAGCTTGTAGTACTAGCTGGTGGACCTAAAGAAGATGCCTTTTTGGAAAGAATACTTATTAAAAGAGTAAACGATGATTTATCACAAAGTCTAAAATCTGTGAACTACAGAAGTTTACTGCAACAAAATGAAAATTTGATTTTGCGTAATCAGGATTCGGTTATAATATCAAGCATACATAATTTAAAAGAGCCAAGGTTCATAGAAATTTCGGGAGAAATAAGTCAACCAGGAATGTATCCGTTTATGGATGGTATGACCGTTGAAGACTTAATTGTCCTTGCTGGAGGTTTTTTGGAGTCGGCAATTTCTTCTGAAGTTGAAGTAGCTAGAAAAATTAAGTATTCGGAAATCAATGATGATATGTCCGGAGAATATGGTTTAACTACCCTGGAGAGCTTTAGTATTGCTAGTGATATGTCTTTATCATCTGAATCGTCTTCCTTTTTGCTGAGGCCATTTGACCACGTGACAATAAGGAAGTCAAGAAAATTTCAAAGTAATATTATCGTTCATGTAAGTGGCCAAGTAGTAAATACTGGTGATTATGTTGTTTCTACTGAAAATGAAAGAATTTCCTCTGTAATACGAAGGGCAGGGGGACTTAGAAGTATAGCGTTTATAGACGGGGCGGTCTTAAGGAGGCGAAAGATGAATAAAGAGGGCATGCCTACCGGAAAACTTCAAGATATAGGAATTGAGCTGGACAAAATTATGCAAACCCCAGGATCGAAGTATGACTTAATCCTAGAAGACGGTGATGCCATTTACATACCGAGACAACTAGAAACGGTTTCGATTAGTGGTGAATTATTAAATCCTTCCACCGTGAGATACGATAAATCAATGAACCTGAAGGACTATGTTAGCAAATCTGGAGGATTTACCGATCAAGCCCTAAGAAGAAAGGTATATGTTAAATACCCGAATGGATATGTTAATCGAACCAACAAATTCTTCGGAGTTAACAAGTTTCCGAGAATAACTCCCGGGAGTGAAATAATGGTTCCTAAGAAGAGAAAAAAAGAAAGGTTAAGAGCGACTGAAATTATAGGAATATCTTCAGGGTTATCTTCTTTAATGTTAGTTCTATTGAATGTGATTAACAATTAGTGTTGATACTATTTAGAGATTTTTGCGTCTAGATAGGTGATAGGCAAACTTTTTAGTCAATACGAATTATTTTCATAGTAATTTATTACACAAGCGGGAATTGCTTTATTTGTATGGTTTCCTTGGATAAATATTCTTAGCAAATGGCAGAGGATAATAAAATAAGTGATCAAATTGATCTGATAGCAATAAGCAAGCTACTTTGGTTAAAAAGAGCTTTAATCATAAAGGTGGTTATAGCTTTTTTAGGGTTTGCTGTATTATTGGCATTTACGATGAGAGCACACTATCAGTCAACTTCTAAGCTTATGATTGAGAGTTTAGAAAGTGATGAGAGTAAGCTAGGGGGACTAAGTGGTTTGGCGGGCTTAGCTAGAATAAGTCTAGACCAAAGTAGCTCTGGCGTACTTAGCCCGGAACTTTATCCAGAAATAGTATTCAGTACTCCCTTTTTATTGAAAATGATAAATAGGGAAGTTCATTTTGAACAAGCGAATATAACGACATCATCGTTTGTATATTTGGATAGTATCCAAAAGCCGACAATATGGAAAACTTTATTTAATTACACCCTTGGTTTACCTGGCCTAGTCAAGCGATTGTATTTTTCAAGTGATCAGAAGGTAAATGCCCAATTCTCCTTACCCAGACTAAGTGAGCACAAATCCAGAATTTTGGAAACCTTTAAAAAGTGGATTGTTTTAGAGGTTAATTCGGATTTAGGGCTCTTAAAAGTTTCCATTGAATGTCCTGACCCTACTGCCGCAACAAGACTAAATGAACTGCTAATTGAGTTACTTACTAAAGAACTAACTAAATACAAGTTAGAAAAGTCGAAACAAAATCTCGATTTTGTTAAAAATAGATTCGATGAATCGAAAGAGAATTATGAAGGAAAGCAGAAAGAATGGGCTGCATTTGCTGATAAGAATTTGAACTTGATTAAATCATCCGCAAAACTCGAAGAGCAAAGAATTCGTAACGAAGTCGATTTGGCTTTTGAGATATATAAAGGGTTGGCATCTCAATTGGAACAAGCTAGAATTAAGATAAAAGAAAAAACGCCAGTTTTTACCGTTTTGGAACCTCCTAGGGTACCCTATAAAAAAAGTAAACCGAATAAGATTGTGATAATTTTTGTTATGTGCTTTTTTGGGCTTGTATTCGGGAGTTTGTTGGCAATACTGAAAGAAAAAACACCTATTGTTATTTAGGTTGTTTTTATTATGCATAAATATAATTTGACAAGGTTAGTGTATTATCATTCGTTTGAGAGCTTTCCTTGATATGTTAATGAATCTGCTATTTTAATGTTTGATGGTTTTGAAATCTTGAATGATGCAACAAATTTTTTTGGCATTTAATGTGTTGTTTGCAAAAACTTAGAAAAATGATTTTTTGTCTCTTTAAGCATTATCAAACTTTATTTGCAGCCTTCTAAAATTCAGATTAGAGGATATATGAAGTATATAAATCAAGTTGACTTTTTCTATAGGTTTTTACAAGTTTTCTTTAAGCATAGTTTAACACTATTAATCTATTATTTTTCTGCTTATAAACTTAATCCATCAGCTTATGGTGAAGCTATTTACTTCATTTCAATTGCAACTTTGGTACTAATGTTTAGTGATTTCGGTGTATCCGGATCAGTAACTAAATATGTCGCCCAAGAAAAGATTGAAAACAGCAAAATTGGTAACTCTGTTACAAAGATCATTGCTATTGTTTTTTCATTATCTATAGTAGTATTATTTTTAATTGGTTTAGTGATTCAATTTAATATTATATCTAAAAGTTCTACCAACCACTTATTTCTACTATTCCCTTTTATATTGTTCACATCATTAGGTTCAGTATTAGACGGTTATTTCGTTGGCAAAAAGTCGTTTAGAACGCTATTTAAGGTTAACCTCATTTATTGGGTTGTTGCCGTTTGGTCAAATTACATTTTGATAGAGTACTACGGTTTCAATGGCATGCTTTTGTGCTTAAGCTTTAATTCTATCATCTTATTTGCGCTACTTTTATTTTTTTTCCTAAGGAAAGAACGTATTACTAAAACTTGGGTCCAATCGGAAGTTGGTGAAGTCTTGAAATATGGAGTGATAATTGGACTGGCTTCCCTTTCATACTTCCTATATACTCGTGTTGATATATTTGTTTTAGAACATTATTCTTATGTTGAAGAAATAGGTCACTACGAGATTATAAATAGGTTATTTGCAATCATTGTGATCCCATTTACCATTCTTGGACAAGTGCTTGCCCCAAGAATAGCAAAAAGCAACTCTCAGGGAGATCTTACCGAGGTTCTTAAGTTTTTTAAGAAAATAGTTCTTGTTGTCTTTCTAGTTGGAGTGGTTATATCTTTGACTCTTCTTGGGCTCGTACCTTTTGTTCTTGAAGAGTTTCTCGAAAAATATAATACACCTTCTTTTAATTCAATATTAAAAATACTGGTAGCAGTTGTTCCTTTGAAGCTAGTTGGAATTATTGCGACGATCGGCTTTATTACTCCTATTGGTGCTGCTAAAATCACGACAATTGTTACTCTAGTTTTTGGTTGTTTAAATGTCGTTCTGGACTTGGTCCTGATAGGCATGTTAGGCTTTATTGGAGTATTTTGGTCTACATTTATTGTTCATAACTTAGCAATAGTTGTCCAACTCGTC